>NZ_JBFAXI010000127.1:0-20319 GCF_040680735.1 Streptomyces sp. NPDC051987
TATGGTCTGGGGTGGGACCGGCCGCGCCGGATTCGATGAAGCCGGCGCGCGCCTGTCGAGGTGCTGGGTGGTGGCGTCACAGTGCGTACGGAATGGGGGTGGAAAAAACGTCGTCCACGCTGGCGGTGGAGACCTGTTCAAGGCTGTGACCTGCTCCTTCCGCTCTTCCTCTACTCCGCTCAGGTGTTCAGGACGTGGGGAACTGTTCCGGCGGCAGTCCGGGAACCATGCCGTCAGGAAAGTCCTTCTCGGACAGGTCGTAGTGCTGGAGAATGCTCATCACCTCGGCCTCGGTCTTGGCCGCGCCGATTTCCAATTCGAATGAACTCAATTCCCGAGATGAAAACAAGAAGTCGTTGTATCCCTGCTCAATCATTCGGCATACCCCTATTCACAGGTTGCACAGGGGTAAATTGGGCACGCATCCCCCCGCGAAAATGGATGAAATAAGTGTCGAATCGTCCTGTCGGGACGTTTGCTGGCTGAGGACACTAGCGGATTTTGGCCCGATGTCGCCAGCCCTTCGTTGAAACACTTCCTCAGCGGTCGAGGCGGCTCGGTGTGTGCCTCGTTTTCTGCTGCGGGGGGCTGAATTGGGATGCACTTCTCCCCCGGCCGCCCAGTCTTCCCTGATTCGGGTCTCATGAGCGAGATGGGATCCCCATCGTCAACAACCATACCGGTGGTCACCCGTACGTGCAATACAACTCCAGTGTCGTTAAAGGGAGTTGATTGCTCCAGTCGTAGAAGTTGGACATACGGCCCAAAGGTTGGCCATTCGGTGTAAATCAGGCGCCCGGTTGAAAGGTTCTGTACGACAACATCGATCAACTGACGGTTGACGCTTTGCCGTCTGTCAAATTAGCCTCGTGATCCACAGCACAAGAGCGGCATGGACTCCTGGAAAGAGCAGGTGACGCGTGGAGACAGGCGAGGAGTTCGGGCCTTGGTTGGCCCGACAGCTCAAGCTCGCGGGTAAGACTCAGGCCGAACTGGCCGACGAGCTCCAGCTGACCCGGGCCGCCGTGTCCGCGTGGATCACGGGCCGGTCGACGCCTCGCCCCACGGTGATGACGGACATCGCGAGGGCTCTTGGAACGGACGTGGGGACGGTTCACACCCGCACCACCGACACCCAGGCCGGCCTCCCGGTGACCTGGTACCACCGCCCGGGTTATGACGACGGCGGCCGTGACATGGGCAACGCCGCGGCCTTCGCCTTCGACGCCGACGTGCAGGTACTCGCCCGCGAGACCTGCCAGAACAGCCTGGACGAGCGCCTCACGGAGAACGGCCGCCCGGTCAGGGTCCGTTACACCCTGCATGAGCTCACCGGTGAGGCCCTGGACTCCTTCCGTGAGGCGATCCTCTGGAACGATCTCTTCCCGCACTACTCCGCCGTCTCGGAGGCCGCCGCCGACCAGAAGGTCGGCCGAGTCGTCGACGCCGGTGTACGCGACATGTACGAGAAGGGCCGCTTGGTCCTGCTGCGTGTGGACGACTACAACGCTTCCGGGCTCATCGGCGACGACTACGCGGACGGCAAGTTCGCCGCCGTGGTCAGGCGTCAGTTGGAGAGCCTCAAGTCCGGCCCCGCGGCCGGTGGTTCGTACGGTCTGGGCAAGGCGACACTGTGGGCAACCAGCGCCCTCGGGCTCGTGCTCATCAACTCCACTTTGTCCGTGCCTCACGAGGGACGTACCGAGCGAAGGGTCATCGGCCGTCTGGAACTGCCGTGGAGGGAAGTGGACGGCGAGCCGTACGCGGGGCCGGCCTGGTTCGGGCGCCCCGATCCCGATTCGCCCGGTGCCACGGTCGCCCGTTCCTGGTGGGCGGACGAGGAGACCGTCGCACGTCTGCATCTGACCAGAGAAAGTGACGAACCCGGTACCTCCTTCCTGATCGTCGGCGCGCACGACGTCGCCAGCCTCGAAAGCAGGTCCGATTCCGACGACGAGTCCGGCGCTGTCGAGGACGGCGACGAGGACACACGTGACATCCGCAAGATGCACGGTCGTCTGGTAGAGGCGCTGGGACGTGACTTCTGGGCCGCGATGACCGGCGGCGGCAGCAGGCTTCCCCTCCTGGAAGTCTCCGTCCGTGCCTTCCAGAACGGCAAGGAGGTCGTGCCGGAGAAGCAGGTCGACCCGTCTGTCGAGCAGCCCGCCCGGACTCGTGCCCTCAGAGCGCACTACGAGGGCACCACAGTGGACCGCCTCACCGAGGCCGGGCAGGTCGCGGCGCGGAACGTCCCGCTGAAGCTGCCGCTCTCCGGTGGTTCCCATGGGACGCTCGGGACGCACCAGGCGGTCCTGCTGGTCACCGAGGCAGAGGGTGACAGGGACGGGGACGGGGGAAAGAACCAGGTGCACTCCCTGCGCGGCAATCGCATGACCGTCAAGAGGGCAGGCGTTCCGAGACTGCCGCTCGGGACCAACCCCTTCCAGGCCGTTCTACTGGTGGGCGAGGCCGCCGGAGAGACAGCTCCCTTTGCGAAGGAGGCCGAGGAATTCCTGCGTGCGGCGGAACCGCCTGAGCATGACCGCTGGGGACAGACGGAGGAGCTGACTCTGCGCTGGTCCCCGTCCGCGTATCGGCGGATCAGCGCGCTGACAGCTGAGGTCAACAATGCCGTCAGGGAACTTGTGGCGCGTCCGAAGCGCAGCACACGCGAGGGCGGGGAGGCCGTTCGTAAGGCATTGACCGTGAGAACGAGGCCGAAGGCCAAGGCGCCCGCCGGGCCGGTGGTTCCGGTGCTGGACACGCTCGACGCGACAGTCGGCGACGACGGAGAGTGGCGGATCACCGCCGAAGTGAGCATCCCGCGTGGCGACGAGATCGTCCCGATGGTGCCGGTCGCGCAACTGGATGTGCGGTCCGGCGGCCGTCCGAAGCTGGAGTGGGCGGAACTCGTGGCTGTCGAGGGTTGCGAGGTGGAGGACGGAACCCTGCGCTTCACTCCCGGGGTACGGCGCGCGAAGTTCCAGGGATTCACCGATGTGAGCAGTCACCCGGTCAGGACCACGCTCACCCGCCTCGTCCTCGAACTCCGTGCCGGGAAGGGGGAGTGAAGCGTGAAGATCTATCCGTACAAGCGGCTCAACCGTCCGGTCACTCTGAGGGTGACCTCGGTCTCCCTCAAGCTCTCGGACGGCACCCGCGATCAACTGGAGACCACCGCGTACTCGACCCAGCAGCAGTCCGTCGCGCTCGGCATCGCCGGCCACACCGACTGGGTGAGCGCCACGATCGGCCTCTCGGCGACGCTGCCACCCGGAGGGAACGCGCCGGACGCGGCCTGGTCCGACCTGCGTGTCATCGCCGTCCTGACCGACGGCGAGACCAACGTGCGCACCTCTGCGGATCTCGCGCTTGACGCGGAGGGCGGACGGGACTGGTCGGGATCGTTGGAGGTGCTCCGGGACGACCACTTGGGTCGGGCCTCCCTCGCCGTGTACGCCGTCGGGACGGTGGACGGAGTGCGCGGACGGTCGATCGCCGAGACCGACCGGAGCTGGATCATCGACACGGTCTCCGACGAGCCGGTCCGGGGACTCCAACTCGACGTCCAGACGGCGTCTTTCAAGAGAAGCTCCCGGGAGTGGCTCCAGGCCTACGCAGACGCGCCCTGGATCGTGGACGTCTCGGCCCGAGTCCCCACGGTGTTCGTGAACACCGACGTCGAGGGGGTCATCGGCCTGCTGGACAGCAACGGCTCGGGAGTGGACAGCAAGGTACGTGACCTTCTTGTCGCTCAGATGGCCACCGACGTCTGGACCGCGGTGTTCCACGGTGCCATCGGCGATCTGGAGGTCGAGCCTGGTGGAGGTCCGGTCTTCCCGACCGACTGGCAGGGCGAGGTGCTGCGGGAGATGCTCCCGGACGTCGTTCCCGGCGTACACGTCGAGGAGGCCCTACGACAGGTCCACCGTCGGCGTACCGGCGAATCGGGCTGGGTCGAGTTGCAGACCCGAATCCACTACGCGGCGGTCCGCCGTGCCGATGCCACCAAGGCGCTTGCCTATGTGATCCGCAGTCTGGAACAGATGAACCGCGAGAGTGAGACGTGATCACCCAACCGAACCACGTACCGGAGCGCCTGGCGCTGCTCGCCACCTCGGCCGTCGATCCGTTCCTCACCGAAGAGCTGCTCAGAGGCGAACAGGTTCACGGCGGCATCGATCTGGCCAAGGTCGTCGAGCCGCTCCCCGAGGACGATGCCAGATGGTGGGTCGAGCCGATTCGAAGCCTGGTGGAAGACGCCATGTTCGAGTTCCGGGAGGACCGCACCCGAGCCGACGGATGGCTCGCGCCCAGGCTTCATGCCACGCTGCGTCTGACTCGGCGAGAAGCGGCGGACAAGCGTCTGTGGAACCACCTCGCATTGGCGGTGGCGCCTGACTACGTGGTCTGGCGTCACCTTTCGGAACCGACAGTGAAGAAACCGGAAAGGCGTGTCGCCGCCGAGCGCTTCCGGGGACCTGCCGACCGGCAGTGCTTCTCCCGTCTGTGGTGGGCGGCAGAGCTCTTCCGGAACGGCGCGGACTACGAGCCGGTCGAGGCCGCCTGTGGGAACCAGGACCTCATCCACACGGTTCTCCGGATGGAGCTGATCGACCACCGGCCTACTGCTCAGGCCCTGGTCCGCCTTCTGCAGCAAGGGCAAGTCACCACTGGGCGAGAGATCTTCGGCCTCAGCGTCGCGATCAACGCGGCCGGTGCGACCCTGATCTACGACGTCCTCGGGCAGGACCGGCCTCGCGACCCCGTCCACCTGCGGGACTGGATCGCGGAAGCGGAATCGGCGCCACCCGTCGAGCGGTACGAACTGCCGAAGGGGCCCGACGAAGACCCTGTACCGGAGGAGTCAGTGGCCGCGCTCACCAGCTACTTCGCAGAGCTGTTCGACACCGCACCGGTCAGGGGCCGGAAGACCGCGGACTGACCTGTTGCCGCGCTCGGGCTACTTGGTCGCCGCCTTCTTGGCCTTCCGTGGACGCACGGAAGAAGGCGGCGGCACCTGGTCCTTGGCCTGCGGGCACCTGTCGGTGCAGTGGTCGGCGGCGCCGCAGCCACTGCTTCGCAGCTTGGCCTGCTGCTCCTCGGTGGCAGGTTGCCACGGCTTCCTCATCGCCTCCGGGTCCGGCGTGGGGAGCCCGAGAGCGGAACTCAGCAGGTGCGCACCGAAGAGGGGCGGTACGGCGTTGCCCACCTGCTGGGCCTGCGCCGTACCGGACCACGGATAGTCCGGCGGGAAGCTCTGCAGCATGCCCGCCTCGTTCATGCTGAACCGCGGGCCCTCGTAGACGACCTTCTCATTGAGGTGCTCGAACACCACGAAGCGGGAGATGCGGCCGGTCACGGTCGTGGCGGGCTGCTGGTCGGTTCGCACCCCACGCCTCCCCGGATGACCCGAACTGCCGTAGTTGGAGCGGACCAGGAAGGGGGTGACACGTCCGGGATGTGAGCCCACCGGGGCGGAGAGAGCATCACGCATCGACATCCAGGGGAGCCTGTGGTCGTCGCTCCCCGACGTGGTGCCCTCGTCGAGGGTCGGCTGAAGGACCTGGTCCGGTGTGCTCGCCCCGTTGATCCGGTTCCATTTCTTTGCGTCATAGGAACGGTGTGTAGGGGAGGGGAGTGACGGTTCGCCGAGCCCTTCACGCCGAGCGATCAACACCGCGCGAGATCGAGTCTGCGGTACCCCGTAGGTCTCGGTGTCCAGGACACCGACGACAACCTTGTACCTGGTCCCGTCCGGGAGCCCCGTCTCGGCCAGCACCTTGGCGTAGTGCTCCCAGAGCGGAGCCACTGCGGGGACCTGCTCCAGGACGATCACATCGTACGGTCGGTTCTCACGGTTGGGGCTCCGCGTTGCCTGAATCGCGTACCGGAGAGGTTCGAGGACCAAGGCGGTGCGTGGATCGGGGAGATCCTTGAGTTCTTCGTCGATCTTCTTGTCGGAGTCGCCCGGCATCAGACGATCGATGTACTTCTTGACCCTGTCCAGGGCCTGGCGCCCGGCGCCGTGCCCGGCCACCGAGTACGTCTGGCACGGAGGGCCGCCGGCGAGCACGTTGATCTCCGGTGGCAAGGACTCGAAGGCGTCCCTGCGTACGGCGCTCACATCGGCGTGCAGGGTGTCCAGACCGGCGGCGTACCGGGTCAGGCACGCGCTTCTGTCCCATTCGATACCGAGGCTCGGGATGTCGAGCGAGTGACCGGCGACGTCCAGCCCTCCGGGACCTGCGAAGAGGTCGAGGATGCGAGGCTGGTCGAGGATGGGCTTGTGGGACGCCGTGCTGGTCATGTGGCGGAAGTCTAGCCGGCCGAGCGGACTGGTGGATCCATAATGAGCGCTGCGGCGATCGCCCTCCCCAGTGCCTCTCCCACCGGCGGCGGTGTCGCGTGCCCGACCTGGCGGTATCGGGCTGTCTTGCGCCCGGTGATCTCCCATGTCTCGGGAAAGCCCTGCAGCAGCGCGGCCTGCTCGACGGTGATCTTCACCATGTTCTCCCTGCCGAGCTGGGGATCCCATACGAAGTCCGCGTCGGGCACATCGTCGCCCACAGTGTGACCGTTGACACCCATGGTCGCCCAGGTCCGCTTGGCTCCCGTCGGTCCCAGGTCCGCGCCGCCCCGGTTTTTCGAACCGCCCACCAGAGTCGGTGCCGGCCGGTCGGCCTGGGCAACCCAACGGGCGGCGTCCGGCCACCCCCGTGATGCCATGGTCGCACCCAGAACGGCACCGACCGTCGTGGGCTGCTGCACGGTAGGTGCCGGTGGCCGGAAGGCCGAGGCCCACTGCCGCTCGATGGCGACGAGGACGCCCTGCTTGCGGTTCTGGGGTACGCCGAAGTCGACCGCGTTCACGACGAACCAACTGAACTCGTATCCCAGGTGGGCCAGTTCGGCTCGCGCGAAATCACGAAACTGCTGATAGGCGTCCGAGTGGGCGAGTCCGGGCACATTCTCGATGAGCACCGCACGAGGCCTGATCGCATGGACGAGATAGACCGTGGCCTTCAGCAAGCGCTCCTCGACCCCCGAATCCGCGCGTCCGACGGTCGCGCTCGACTTCACCCTCGGCAGACCGGCTGAGAGGAGGTCCACGTCGAGGCTCTCGGGATGCTCCGCCGGGTCGAAATCCATCAGGTCGGCGTGAAGTACCTTCCAATGCGGTCGGTTGGCCCGCAGAGTGTCGACGGCGAGGTCGTCCTCGTCCAACAACAGACGCGGTTCGAAACCCGCTCGCTCCAGTCCGAGGGCGAGTCCTCCCGCCCCCGAGCACACATCGACGAAGGTCAGTCCGCTCATACTCGTCTCCCCCGGGGCGCTTCCGTCTGACGCTGCTCCACCGCCGCCGCCACCCGTACGGCCACCTCCTCAGGAGCCTCGTGCTCCCAGAATCGCAGCACCGTCCAGCCTTCCGCGATCAGATGCTCGGTCGTCTCTCGGTCGCGGGCCATGTTCCGATCCAGCTTGCGGCGCCACCAGTCCGCGTTGGCCTTCGGCTGAGTGGCGTGCTGGGGGCAGCCGTGCCAGAAGCAGCCGTCGATGAGAACCGCGATCTTGGCGCGCGTGAAGGCCACGTCGATCCGCCGCCGCGGCATGCCCGGCACGGGATACTCCACGCGGTAACGCAGTCCGGCCGCGTGCAACAGCCGTCGTACGGCCAGCTCAGCCCCCGTGTCCTTGCTCACCTGCTTGCTCATGCGGGCGGAAACGGCAAGAGAGGACGGGACGGGATTAGGCACAGGATCATCCTGCCGGCATAGGCGGATCGGCGTGCGGCCAAGGAAGAACGCGCCTCACTGGAGTGGGCATCATCGGCAACGGGGCCGCCCGCTTCTTTTGCAGTGTCGTGCTTCCGCGGCCCGCATCAAGGGCGCTTCGCGTCGGCTGCGCCGATGGCCCTTCGGGCCACCCTTGACCCGGGCCGCTCCAGCACGGGGGAGAAGCGAGCGGGCGGCCCGGGGAAAGTGGGCGGCTTGGCGGGGGTGCCTGGGGGTGGGCTGCGGTGTTGGCCGGGGTTGGGGGCGCGTTCGGTTGGCCGGGCACGCCGGGTGGGGTGGCGGCCGGGGGGTTGTTCTGGGTGGGGCGGTCAGGAGACGCCGTGGCAGGTTTCGTAGGGCTGCTTCTGGCCGCACCAGCACTCCGACGTGCGCTGCGGGGGCCAGGCCACTGCGCGGCCGCGGGCTGCCAGGGTTGTCGCGTACTGGGGGAGGAGGGTGGGGTCGGAGGGGGAGGAGCCTTCGGAGGCGGCGAAGGCCTCGTAGGAGGGGACCGTGCCGGTGACGATGCCCAGGTTGCCGGTGCCGGAGACGGAGAGTTCGCGGAGGGAGGACTCTATGGTCGCGAGGTGCTCGGTGTGGGAGGGGTATTCGGTGGCGAGGTCGGGGTAGGCCGACAGGAGTTCCGCGAGTTCTTCCGCCGGCCAGTGCAGGACCGCGACCGGGAAGGGGCGGGAGAGGGCCTCGCGGTAGGTGCCGAGTTCGGCGCGGAGGCGGGAGATCTCGGCCTCCAGCTCCTGCGGGTTGTCGGAGCCCAGGGACCAGACGCGCTTGGGGTCGTGGAGTTCGTCCAGGGAGACGGGGGAGGAGTGGAGGGTGTCGGCGCGGGTGTCCCAGTCGTCGTGGGGCAGGCCGAGCATGCGGCGGACCCGGTGGCGGCCGAAGAGGAGCGGGTGCGTCTCGTAGGGGGGTTCGGTGACGTCCGTCAGGAGGAGGGCCGCCGCCTGTGTGAAGGTGTCGTGCGCCGCTTCGAGTTCGTCGTGGGATTCGAGGGACTCGGCGACGATGACCCAGGGGGCCGGGTCCCGGGGGGCCGTCGCGCGGATGCCCTCGATGATCGCCCTGGCCTCCGCCTCGTGGTCGTACTCCCACAGGTTCGACGCCTTGAGGGCCCGGACCAGGGGCGCGTTCTCCAGGGTGTCCGGGGTGGCGAGGAGGCGGTCGTAGAGCGCGGTCGCGGCGGGGCGGGCGTCGGCCAGTTCCAGGTGGGCCGCGGCCTGGAGGAGAAGGGCCTCGGCGTCCTCCGGGTAGAGGCCGGCGGTCCGCTCCAGGCGTGCCGCTTCGGCGGTGTGGTCGACGTTCTCGGCAGGCGTGTCGGGGCGCATGAACGACACCGTACTGCCCGGCGGTGACAAAGAAGAGACAGGGACAGGGAGCAGTCGGAAGCGAGGGGAGTCGTTCGGTGCGGTTCGAGTTCGGCGGGGTTGTCGTGGAGTGGCGCGGGCCCGCTCCTTATTACTTCCTGCCCGTCCCGGAGGAGGAGTGCGAGGAGGTGCGGGCCGTGGCGGGCACGGCCTCGTACGGGTGGGGGGTCGTTCCGGTGGAAGTGACGCTGGGCGGCGTGGTGTTCGAGACGTCCCTGTTCCCCAAGGACGGCGGGTATCTGCTGCCGCTGAAGAGCGCGGTGCGCAGGGCGCGGGGGCTGGAGGCGGGGGACGAGGTGCGGGTGGAGATGCGGGTGCGGGTCGGGTAGTCGGGGGTCGGGGGGGCTGCTGTGCGGTCCTCGGCGGTGGCGGTAGGCGTAGTTGTGCTGAGGCGGCGGGGGGCGCGGTGAGCGCGTGCCCCCCGCCGCCGGTCCGGGTCAGATCGTGACGTTGTCGATCTGCAGCGTCTGGACGGACTTGGCGGGGAAGGAGACCGCGACCGTCTTCCCGGAGAGGTGGGTGTCCGAGTACGACTTGTAGGCGTCGCCGCCCGTCGTCACCGTGCTCCAGCGGGGGACGAGGCCGTTCGTGCCGCCGCTCACCGTCGTGAAGTTGGAGAGGTTGAAGGTGAAGGTCTGGGCGGAGGTGGCGGTGTTCAGGGCCACGATCACCAGGCGCTTGGCCGAGGAGTCGTAGGCTGCCACGGCGTTGCTCACGCCCGTGTCGAGGATCTTCATGCCAGGGCGGATGTGGCGGCTGAACTGGGCCATCACGTAGTACTTGGTGGTGACGCCCTCGGGTGCCAGGGTGCTCGCGTCGTACTGGATCATCGCCCAGTCCGGGTCCGTGTCCATGACCTGCCAGTAGACCCAGGCGGTGGGGTGCAGCCAGCGGAAGTCGTAGAGCAGGTTGAAGGCCATGGTGTAGCCGGTGCCGTCCTGGTCACCGGTCTCGGAGTTCCACAGCGCCTTGCCCGCCGTCGTCACGACGTCCGTGTAGAGCAGGTCCCGGCGGCCGCCCGAGCCCTGGTAGCCGTGGACGTTGACGCGGTCCACGTAGCCCTTGGTGGTGGAGGAGAAGGCGCTCCAGGTGGTGCGGGCCAGGTCGTAGGTGTTCTCGTCCGACGCCGAGATCTTCGTGCCGGTGAGTCCCCGGTTGTTCAGCTCACTGCGGAGGTAGGGGAGGACGGCCGCCTGGACGGTCGAGTCGATGTGGCAGCCCTCCTGGGTGCCCGTCGCCGTCCACCAGGAGGAGGACGGTTCGTTGAAGGCCTCCACCGTCGCGAAGTTCACGCCCCAGTTGTTCTTGGCGTACAGGGCGACGGACGCCAGGTGGGAGGCGTGCTGGCGGTAGTTCCAGGACTGGAGGTTGTTGCCGCCGTTGGCCGCGCCGGACGGGTTGTGGTTCAGGCACATCCACCACATGGGGGAGTTGGCGAAGAGCTCGGCGGTCGCGCCGCGGTTCACCGCCTTCACGAGCATGGCCCGCTGGTTCGCGTCCGCCGTCCAGTCCCAGGCCGAGGACGTGGGGTCCTCGTTGTTCCAGTCCTGCCAGTAGCCCTCGATCTGCTTGAACGCCGGGATGTTGGGCGAGGCCACCATGGTGGTGCCGTTGACGCTGTTCCAGCTGCACGCGCCCAGGTTGTAGCGGGCGATGTTCAGTCCCAGGCCGGGGAGCGAAGTGCCGCTGTACGTCGTCGACTTGGTGGTGAAGAAGATGTCGGCGAAGTCGTCCCGGGTGCCGAACACGTTGCCCCACCAGGCCAGGGAGGTGCCCCAGCCCTCCCAGGTGCCCCACGAGGTGGACGGACTGACGGCGATCGTGGCGTCGGCGCGGGCCGTGCCGGTGGCCAGGGCGCTGCCCAGGAGGCCGCCTCCCGCGGCGGCCAGGAGTGTTCTGCGTCGGATCATGGCGGCTTCTCAACCTCTCCGTGCGGCTCAAACACCGGTTCCCGAACCGGCGTCGACTCGTCCCCCCGCATGCCAACACGAAGCATCGGGTGTGGCGTGTGAGGTTGTCGAGGGTTGTGACCGCGCTATCTGACATGGGTTTCTAAAACCCGTGGAGGAAGCGCGGGTGAGGAGAGGGGGAGCGCGGGCGGGGAGGTTCGGTGACGGGAATGCCGGTGGCTCTGGTGAGTTGGCGGTCGGCGCCTTATGGTGCGGGGCCGGCGGGGTCGGCAGGAGCCCGCGGGGTCGGTGGGGGTCGGTCGGGGTCGGCGCGATCGGCCAGGGGCGGTGGGTTCGGGCGAGCCTCGCGAGGTCGGTGGGGTCGGTGTGTTCGGCCGGGCATCGCGAGGTCGGTGGGGGGCGCGAGGTCGGCTGGGGTGGGTGGGTTCGGCGGGGGTCGGTGGGTTCGGCGGGTTCGGGCGGGCGGCGGTGGGAGGTGCGCGGTGCGGGTCGTGGGGCACGGTGAGCGGCGGCGGCGGGCCCGGCGCCGGCGGGTGCTGTGGACTGGGGGCGAACTCCTCGTCACCGTGGGCGTGGTGCTCATGCTCCTCGTCGTGCACCAGCTGTGGTGGACCAACCGGGAGGCCAAGCAGGGCGCCGCGCGGAAGGTGGCGGCGCTGGAGCGGGAGTGGAGCCGGGGGGAGGGGGGCGCGATGGGGTCCGGGGGGTCGGGCGGTGGGGGCAAGAGCGGCGCCGGTGCGGCCGGTTCGTCGTCGTCCGCCGGGTCCTCCGGTGACGGGCGGCAGCGGACGTCGTACACCACCCGGGTCGTCGCCTCGCAGGCCTACGCGATCCTCGTCGTCCCGCGGCTCGGGCTGCGCGTCCCCGTCGCCGAGGGCGTCAGCAAGCCGAACGTGCTCAACCACGGGTACGTCGGCCACTACCCCGGCACCCAACAGCCGGGCCAGCAGGGGAACTTCGCGCTCGCGGGGCACCGCAACACACACGGCGAGCCGTTCCGCTACCTTCCGCGGCTCCGGCTCGGGGATCCGGTCGAGGTCGAGACGGCGTCGGCGACCTACACGTACGTCGTGGACCAGATCCTGCCGCAGACCTCGTCCCGGGACTCCGGGGTGATCAGGCCCGTACCGCGGTCGATCGTGAAGCCGTCGTACGGGTACCGGGAGCCGGGGTACTACATCACCCTCACCACCTGCACGCCCGAGTTCACCTCGCGGTACCGGATGGTGGTGTGGGGGAAGCTGGTGTCGACGCGGCCGCGGGCGGCGGCCGGGGCGGGGGCGGGGAGCGGGTGAGCGCCGGGGCCGTGCGGCGCCGGCCGGTCAGCGGCTGGTCGGGACCAGGCCGCAGTCGTACGCGGTGATGACGGCGTGGATGCGGTCCCGCAGCTGCAGTTTGTGCAGGATGGCCGACACGTAGGTCTTGATGGTGGTCTCGCTGAGGTGCAGTTCCGCCGCGATCTGGGCGTTGGAGCGTCCTTCGGCGACGTGGACCAGGACCTCGCGCTCGCGTCGGGTCAGTACGTCGAGCCTGTCGAGGTTGCGCGGCGCACCTGGAGGTGTGGCCCGTGCGACATGGTCGAGCAGCCGCCTGGTCGCGGTGGGTGCGATGACGGCGTGGCCCGCGGCGACCGTGCGGACGGCGTCGGCGAACTGGTCGGCCCGGGTGTCCTTCAGGAGGAAGCCGCTGGCACCCGCCTGGATGGCCGCGTGCACGTTCTCGTCGGTGTCGAAGGTGGTCAGGACGAGGATCTTCGTGGCTGCGCCGGAGGCCGCGATGGCCCGGGTGGCGTCGATGCCGTTGACGACGGGCATACGAATGTCCATCACGACCACGTCGGGCCGCAGGGTTTCGCTCAGGGCTACGGCCTGGCTCCCGTCGGAGGCCTCACCGACGACCTCGAAGTCGTCCCGGGCCTCCAGGATCATCCGGAAACCGGTACGGACCAGCTCCTGGTCGTCGACGATCAGCACTCGAAGCATGTCGCGTCACCTGTCTTCGCGGGGATGGGTCGGGGATGGGTCGGGTCCATCGGGGCCATCGGGTCCAACGGTGGATTCCCGGACGGAGAAGCGTCCTGGCCTGGGGGCGTGCGTGAAGGTGTCGTGTCCTCCGGGCGGGGAGGTGTCCCGTTCCTCCGCCCGGGAGGCGCTCCGTTCCTCCGCCGTGAAGGCGTCCTGTTCCTCGGCCGTGAAGGCCTCCTGTTCCTCCGCCGGGCAAGCGCTCCGTTCCCCCGCCGGGGAGGCGTCCTGTTCCTCCGACGTGGAGGCGGCGGTGGCGGTCGCACCCACAGGTATGCGGGCACTCACCTGGAAGCCCCCCGCTTCCCGGTTGCCCGAAGTGACCGTGCCGCCCAGGGCGTGCACCCGGGCCGCCATGCCGGTCAGTCCCCGTCCGCTCCCCGCGAGCGAGGGCGGGACCGGCGTGCCCCCGCGCAGGCCCCAGCCGTCGTCGGCGACCTCGACGACCAGGACGCCGCCGTCCGGGTCGTCCGCGGAGTGCCGGTGAGCGACGCTGACGACGGCGCGGCGGGCGTGGGCATGGCGCAGCGTGTTGGTGAGGGCCTCCTGGACCACGCGGTAGGCGGCCAGGGCGACCGTCGGCGGCAGCGCCGGAACCGGCTGCGCGACATCGAGGTCGACGGCCAGGCCGGTGGCCCTGACATGGTCGATCATGGGCAGGAGCCCCGACAGGTCGGTGTCGCCCTGCGAGGGCGTCCGGGGCGTGCCGGCGGGTGGGGAAGCCGACGGGGAAGCGGGCGCGTCGGCGTCGTCGTGGAGGGCGTTGAGCAGTGAGCGCAGGTCCTTGAGGGCTTGTCGGGACACGTCTCCGATGGCCTCCACCGCGGCTTTCGCGCGGACCGGGCTGTGCTCGAAGCCGTCGGCCGCCGCCGTGGCCTGGATCACGACCACGCTGATGGTGTGGGCCAGCACGTCGTGGACCTCGCGCGCCACGCGCAGGCGTTCCTCCGCGGCCGCGGTCCGCATGAGCAGGGCGTGCTGCCGGGCCGCGGCGGCACTGCGCTCGTACAGCCGCTCCACGTGCTCCCGGGTGCGCTGGGCGCGCTCCCGGCGGATCCCCGTCCGCAGCCCCGCCATGATCACGAGCTGGAACACCGCGCAGACGGCCGCCGCCTGGGCCGTCCCCGGCAGGGGGCGCATCGCGAACGACTCCGCGAGCGTCGCCGCGATGGAGAACGCGGTACTGACCGGGGTGATGCCGACACGCGACGCCGCGCTCCCGGCCGCGAGAAGCACGGCGTAGGAATCCGCCCGCCCGCCGCTGCCCGACAGCTGCGCCAGCAGGTCGGCGGCCAGGGAGACACCCAGAACCGTGAGGGGCAGGCGCTCGCGCAGGACGAGAGAACCGCAGCCGATCAGGGCGCACGCGCACCGCCAGACCGTCCACGTCGACGACGCGGGGGCTCCGAGAGCGGTGCCGGAGGTGTCCCAGAACGAAAGGAACATGACAAGCAGGGCGATTCCGGTGTCCCTCGCCGTCGACCGCGGCACCCCCAGCCAGTCGCAGACCGCTGCCTGCCATGGCGTTCTCACGGCCCGAACTATAACCACGCCGGACCGGCGCCCCGGAGGAGCATCGCACCTGTCCCGAGGAAGGTGTTCGGAGCCGGTCCCGCCCCTTCCACGGAAGGAGAAAAGGACGCCGCTGCGAAGGATCCGCGCCCTGCGCGCCACGTCCTAAGCTGCCGGAGCGCTCCAGCGGCGACCTCTCGGCGAGTCCGCCGACAGCACGTCAGTTCCTGTCCTGTCAGCACCCTTTGGCATGTTCGTGGTGCCGCCGTGGTGCCTGCCCTGGGCCTTCTTGGCGTGGCCGTGACACATTCCTATCCCTGGAAGAAGGCATCACATGAGAATCAACCTGGCCACCCTTGCCGAGCGGTCCCAGCGAGTCCTCAAGCTGGAGGAGCCGATCGAGGCGGTCGGCATCTTCGGTCTCCAGGACGACTATCTGGGCCTGGCGGTGGGGGGCGTCGCGTCGAGCACCGTGGCCTCCGTCCTGGACGCCGACGCGCTCACCGACGGACTGCTCGCCGTGATCGGAATCCGCACGGCCCGCCGGGTCAACGCCAACTCCCAAGGAGTGACCGTGCGCATGGTCGTCGTCGTCACCGCGAAGTCGATACACCTGCTGGCTCTCTCGGGCTGGGGGTACGAACCCGAGCGTGAACTCCTCCGCATGAACCGGGCCACCACCACCAGCCGGGTCAAGTGGTGGGGACTGTCACGCCGGTTGAAGCTGAGGGACGAGGACGGTCAGAAGATCGAACTGACCAGCTCGATCTCGTACCTCTCCTTCTACCGGAAAGGCACCAAGGCCGTTCTCGCCGCACTTGCCCCCAAGACCGCCTGACGCCAGGAGCCCGCGTCCAAGGGCGCCCGGCATCGCCGTCCTGGGGTGCCCGGCACCGCCAGGGCGCCGCCGCGTGGCGGAGGAACCGGGCGGCGAGCTCGGCCGATCAGGTATAAACGGCAGTGAGAGAAGGGGGGTTGGCATGCGCGTGCACAGGTGCTGGGTGCCGCTGTCCCGACCCGCCGCCCTTCTCCTGCTCCTCCTGCTCGACCTCCTGCTGCTGGACTCCGGCGGCCTCTTCACCACCGTCGCGCTCGCCGCGACCGCCGCCGTCGGCTCGGCTCTCGCCGTCTGCTCGTCGCGCGCCGCACGCTCCGCGCCCGCCGTGCCGCCCACCCGGGTCCGGACGGCGATCCGCGACCGGGCCCGCCGTACGGCCTTCCTGCCGCAACGCGACCCCGACGCGAAGGGCCGCAGCCGCCCACGAGCCCCCGGACACGCCCTCCCGGCGACCACCGCGTAGGTCACCCCGGCCGCAGTCTCCGGCCTCCCGGGTGACCCCGCGTGGGTCGTCATGCCGTCCCGCCTCCTCACCCACGGCACGACGAGACCCCCGGAGGGCTCCCACTCATGTCCGTTTTCGCCGGTCTGGTCGAGCATCTCGCCGACCTGCTCCAGCCGCTCTTCCACGCCTCCGCGGCCGCCGCCGCGATCGTCCTGTGCACGGCGCTGGTTCGCCTGCTCGTGCATCCCCTGTCCCGCGCCGCCGCCCGCGGCCAGCGCGCCCGCGCCGCGCTGCAGCCGAGGATCACCGAGCTGCGCAGGCGGCACGGCGAGGACCAGGAGGCGCTGCGGGAGGCGGTGCTGGAGCTGCACGCGCAGGAGAAGGTGTCGCCGCTCTCCGGCTGCCTGCCCGGACTGCTGCAACTGCCCGCGTTCTTCCTCCTCTACCACCTCTTCTCCAGCTCGACGATCGGCGGCCACGACAACGGCCTGCTCTCCCACGAGCTGTGGGGCGCCCCGCTCGGCGGGCGGTTCGGCGACGTCCTCGCCGCCGGCGGCGGGTTCGGGAGCGGCGGGCTGGTCTACCTGACGCTGTTCGCCGTAGTCGCCGCCGTCGCCACCTTCACCGTCCGTCGCGCCAGGCGGACGACGGCACCGGTGACCGAGGCCGACCGGCAGGTGACCGAGGCCGACCGGCAGGGACCCTTGGCCGACCAGCAGGTGCCCGGGGTCGGCGTGCTCGCCAAGGTGACGCCGTACCTGTCGTACTTCACGCTGCTCACCGTGGCCGTGGTGCCGCTGGCCGCCGCGCTGTACGTGGTGACCAGCACGACGTGGAGCGCGGTCGAGCGCGCGGTCCTGTACCGGTGAGCGGCCGCCGCCCGCGGAAGGCTACGGTCCAGTACGTGAACATGCTCTTGCCCGTTGCACGTTCCTCTTGGAGGATCGACCAGTCCTCCGATGGCTGTGCTCATCGGGTGGGCGACTGCTGTCAAGAGAGATGGTGACGACCATGAAGCTGCTGCGAGTCGGTACGGCCGGGGCTGAGCGGCCCGCGCTGCTCGACGCCGAGGGTGTCCTGCGGGACCTGACGGGGATCGTCGACGACATCGACGGGGCGCTGCTCGCCGACGACGCGGCGCTCGGGCGGGTGCGGGCCGCCGCCGAGTCCGGGGAGCTGGCCGTGCTCGACGCGACCGGGCTGCGGATCGGGCCGCCGCTGGGGCGGATCGGGAAGGTCGTCTGCATCGGGCTGAACTACCACGACCACGCCCGGGAGACGGGGGCCGAGCCGCCGGCCGAGCCGGTCGTCTTCCTCAAGGCGCCGGACACGGTCGTGGGGGCGTACGACACCGTGCTGGTGCCGCGCGGGTCGGTGAAGACCGACTGGGAGGTCGAGCTGGCGGTCGTCATCGGGCGCACGGCGCGCTACGTGGGCGACGACGAGGATCCGCTGGCGTACGTCGCCGGGTACGCCGTCGCGCATGACGTCTCCGAGCGGGAGTTCCAGATCGAGCGGGGCGGGACCTGGGACAAGGGGAAGAACTGCGAGACGTTCAACCCGCTCGGGCCCTGGCTGGTGACGGCCGACGAGGTCGGGGATCCGCAGGCGCTCTCGCTGAAGCTCTGGGTCAACGGCGAGCTGAAGCAGGACGGGACCACGGCCGAGCAGATCTTCTCGGTCGCCGAAGTGGTGCGCTACGTCAGCCGGTTCATGGTGCTGTACCCCGGGGATGTCATCAACACCGGCACTCCGGCGGGGGTGGCGATGGGTGCGCCGGAGCCGAAGCCGTTCCTGCGCGCCGGGGACGTGGTGGAGCTGGAGATCGCCGGTCTCGGCCGGCAGCGGCAGGAGTTCAAGGACGCCTGAGCATCCGTACCCGCCTGGCCCGTCACCCGTTTCCGCCGGGGTGACGGGCCAGACGTCTGTCCCGGCGGGCCCGGAGATGCCCCTTCCCTGAAGCCGTGGCCGGATGTGGATGGTTATCCCGTAAAAGCCGGGCGATGGTGCACAGCTTCCGAGGCAAGCTCACATCATGGGGTGAGAGCCTGGCTCGCAAGCTGCAGAACAAGACCGGCCACACCTTCAAGATGGAAGCGCTCATGAACCACATATCGGAAAAACTCGGGGCGCTGATCAGATGACCGAGAAAGAAAAATCCGGCTGGGGATGCTTCTACGTCCTCGCTGCCCTGTCCGGGGTGTTCGCGCTTCTGTACCTCCTCGACGCGACATTCACGGACTACAGCTGGTCGGCCGTTGGACAGCACCTTGTCTTCATGGTGGTGTTCCTGCTGATCGCCGCGGCGATCGTCTGGGTCAGGGGACGCTGGAAACAGTGAGACAACCGGCGGCTGGCGGAAACCTCAAGGTTTCCGCCAGTCCTCCGCCGGTAATTTGCTCAAACCAATGAAGGATTCCGGAATCAAGAAGACACTCAGGGATGTGCTGCCGCTCCTGTCGACTCTATTGACAGCCGACTTGGACCAGGAGAAGACGGGGTTCTCGGTGGTGCGGTTCGCCCTGATGCTCTGCACCATCGCACTCGCCCACTTCGCGACCGCCGTCACCTTCGGGCATTCCGTCCCCGGTGCGCTGGGGTCCCTGGCCGAGGACACGGTCATGCTCGCCGTGGTGGACTCGGTGGTCGCCTACGTCAGGTCCAGGATGCGGCGGAAGGTGGGGAGCTAAAGGTTGTCCCGCTATGTGTATGAGGTGGCAGGTACAGGCGTGGGAACAATAGCCATACTCGACGTGTGACGATCACGGATGTTGACGGTCTGCTGCCAGACCCGTGGGATCTGTTGGCGGGGACCGACTGGGCCTCGCTCGAACATGCCTATGGGCCGGCTGCAGGAACGCCTGCTCTGCTGGCCGGGCTGTTGGCGGACGACGCCGGCACTCAGGCCAGGGCTCTACGGCATCTCGACGATCCGGTGCATCACCAGAACACGCTCTATTCGGCGACCGTGCCTGCGGCTGTGTATGTGGCGGCGATCCTCGGGGACCCACGCACGGACACCGCGGTCGTTGACCGTGAGGGCAGGGCTTTTCCGCTGCCGCTGCCTTGCTGAACTGGGTGGAGTCGGTGGCCACCGAGGTCGGCAGCGAGGCAGAGGCGCACATGGCACGCGTGGGGCTTTGCCTGGAGGAACATCCCGAGTCCGTGCAGGTCCAGGCACTGCGCCCCGGACTCTTCCAGGCTGTGGCTGCTTTCCTCCACGCTCCGGACCCTGCCGTCCAGGAAGCGGCCATTGCTGCAGCTGTTCCGCTCTTGGACGCCCCGGAGCTCGTTCAGCAACGTGCCCTTCTCACACCGCTGGTCCGCGATGTGCTGCTCTCCAGCGACAACCGTTCGTATCGCTTCATTGCCGGTCGAGCTCTCAAGTCCTGGGGAGAAGAGACAGGTTTGCTGCCTGACGGGCGAGACGAGGACCTGTGGTCGGGCGGCTGCAGCAGCGAACCGCCCTTTTGATCTCGGTCTCCACAGAGAAGAAGGTGATCACCTCTCCCTGCCGATGTGATGCCATGATCACGCTGTGTCTGATGTGATCACGGCGTCGGAGCCCTCCTGGATAGCCCCGTTCAGCGGACTGAGCCCGCGCGTTTTCCACAAGCTGATCACCGCGTTACGCCGGGAAGGCGCGGACCCGATACGAAAAGGCCGCCCCTGGAGCCTGCTTTGGAGGACCGTGTGCTGCTGGTGACAACCTACTGCGCACGAACTTGACCCTGCGGCAGCTGGCACCGCTGTTCGGCATCTCGAAGTCTGCAGCTGACCGCATCATCGATCATCTCGGGCCGTTGCTCGCACTCAGGCCCCGCCTGCGGTTCCGCAAGGACGCGGTACTCATCGTGGACGGGACTCTCGTGCCTACGCGCGACCACACGATCGCCGAGCAGTCGAAGAACTACAGGTACTCGACCAACCATCAAGTCGTCATCGATGCCGACACCCGACTCGTGGTCGCCGTCGGTCGGCCGGTGCCCGGCAACCGCAACGACTGCAAGGCGTGGGCCCTGTCGGGCACGAAGGACGCCGTCGGCAGGACCACGGTCATCGCGGACGGCGACTACCGGGGCACCGGGCTGGTCATCCCACACCGCCGCGAACGCGGCCAGACTGAACTCCCGGCCTGGAAGGAGGAACACAACGCATCCCACCGCAAAGTCCGTGCCCGCGTCGAGCACGCCTTCGCCCGGATGCAGGTCTGGAAGATCCTCCGCGACTGCCGCCTGAGAGGCGACGGTGTCCATCACGCCATGCTCGGCATCGCCCGTCTGCACAACCACGTCCTCGCCGGATAAAGCAGTAAGACCACGTTGCATTTGGCGTGATAGGTACTGACCTTCAAAGCGTGGTGTCGTAGGGGCTGACGTCTCATGATCCCTGCGGTATGCCGACCGCATGAGGTATGCGCAAGGGGGCGGGCTGAC
>NZ_JBFAXI010000128.1:0-20079 GCF_040680735.1 Streptomyces sp. NPDC051987
CGCCGGGCGGTCCGCCCCGCGTCCGGCACGGCGGAGGCGAGCACCGGCCCCCGGCACGGCGGGAGCGGCACCAGGCCTCCGCGCGGCGGGAGCGGCACCAGGCCTCCGGCACGGCGGGGGCGGCGGCAGGCCCGGCTCCTGGCTACTCGGCCGGCTCCACGCCCGCGCGCAGCAGGCCGTAGGTGTACGCGTCCTCCAGGGCCTGCCAGGAGGCGGCGATGACGTTCTCCGCGACGCCCACCGTCGACCACTCGGCGCTGCCGTCGGAGGTCGAGATCAGCACGCGGGTGGTGGACTCGGTGCCGTGCTTGCCCTCCAGGATGCGGACCTTGTAGTCGACCAGGTCCAGCTTGGCGAGCTGCGGGTAGATCTTCTCCAGGCCCACGCGCAGGGCGCGGTCGAGGGCGTTGACCGGGCCGTTGCCCTCGGCGGTGGCGACGATCCGCTCGCTCTTGGCCCAGAGCTTGACCGTGGCCTCGTTGGCGTGGGTGCCGTCGGGGCGGTCCTCGACGATGGCCCGCCAGGACTCGACGCGGAAGTACGAGCGCGGTTTGCCCTCGACCTCGGCGCGCAGCAGGAGCTCGAAGGAGGCGTCGGCGGCTTCGTAGGTGTAACCCCTGAGTTCGCGTTCCTTGACCCGCTCCACCACCCGGCCGACCAGCTCGCGGTCGTCGCCGAGGTCGACGCCGAGCTCCTTGCCCTTGAGCTCCACCGAGGCGCGGCCGGCCATGTCGGAGACCAGCATGCGCATGGTGTTGCCGACGAGGGCCGGGTCGGTGTGCTGGTAGAGGTCCGGGTCGACCTTGATCGCGGAGGCGTGCAGGCCCGCCTTGTGGGCGAAGGCCGAGACACCCACGTAGGGCTGGTGGGTGGAGGGGGTGAGGTTGACGACCTCGGCGATGGCGTGGGAGATCCTCGTCATCTCGCGCAGGCGGCCGTCCGGCAGCACCTTCTTGCCGTACTTCAGCTCCAGGGCGGCGACGACCGGGAACAGGTTGGCGTTGCCGACGCGCTCGCCGTAGCCGTTCGCGGTGCACTGGACGTGGGTCGCGCCCGCGTCGACGGCGGCCAGGGTGTTCGCCACCGCGCAGCCGGTGTCGTCCTGGGCGTGGATGCCGAGCCGGGCCCCGGTGTCCGCGAGGACGGTGGAGACGACCGCGTTGACCTGGGCGGGGAGCATGCCGCCGTTGGTGTCGCAGAGGATGACGACGTCGGCGCCGGCGTCCGAGGCCGCCCGTACGACCGCCTTCGCGTACTCGGGGTTGGCGCGGTAGCCGTCGAAGAAGTGCTCGCAGTCGACGAAGACCCGGCGGCCCTGGTCCTTCAGGAAGGACACCGTGTCGCGGACCATCTCCAGGTTCTCGTCGAGGGTGGTGCGCAGGGCCAGTTCGACATGCCGGTCGTGGGACTTGGCGACCAGCGTGATCACCGGAGCGCCGGACTCCAGCAGCGCCCTGACCTGGGGGTCGTCCGCCGCCTTGGCGTTCGCCCGGCGGGTGGCGCCGAAGGCGACCAGTTGGGCGTGCTGGAAGTCGATCTCCTGCTGGGCGCGGGCGAAGAACTCGGTGTCCCGGGGGTTGGCGCCCGGCCAGCCGCCCTCGATGAAGCCCACGCCGAAGTCGTCCAGGTGCCGTGCGATGGCCAGCTTGTCCGCGACGGTGAGGTTGATGCCCTCGCGCTGGGCGCCGTCGCGCAGCGTGGTGTCGAAGACGTGGAACGAGTCGTCCAGCTCGTTGGTTTCCGTCTCGGTCATGGTCTCAAGGCTCCTGATGTCGAATCTCGGTCGTACCGGAATGACCGGCTCCACCGTGCCTCCATGGTCCCTCGCGCCCGTCTCCCGGCTGAAGGTGGGCCGGAAAACGAAAAAACCCCTCGCGGGTGCGAGAGGTCTGCGCGCGGGTCGAGGACGACGATGGCCACCCGCACCTGGTCGTACGTGGTGGTCACTGCGGACCGGCGCGCCTGCTGCCAATAATCATGGCGAACGAGAGCACGGGGGCAGTCTGGCACAGACCGCCCCCGTGCTCACCGTCCGTCTCATGATGCGAACACTGTGCAGTCCGTCACGCGTCCGCGAGGAGCTCCGCCGCCAGGAAGTCCCGCACGTGGCCGAGGACCTGTGCCCGGTCCGTGCCGCGCAGCCCGATCGCCACATGGATGGAGAAGCCGTCGAGCAGGGCGCGCAGGCGGGCGGCGAACCGGTCGGGGTCGAGGGGCCGGAACTCGCCGCGCGAGACGCCCTCGGCGACCAGCGCCACGAGGTCGCGGTGCCAGGCGCCCTCGATGGCGGCCTGCCGGTCCCGGGCCGCCTCGTCGGCGTTCTGCGAGCGGTTCCAGACCTCCAGCCAGAGCGTCCAGTGCGGGTCCCGGTGCCCGTGGGGGACGTACAGGTCGACGTAGGCGTCGAGGCGTTCGCGGGCGGTGCCGGGCCGGGTGAGAAGCCGGCCGCGCTCGGCACCCAGCCGGCCCTCGCTCCACTCCAGGGTCTGGAGCAGCAGTTCGTCCTTGGAGTGGAAGTAGTACAGGAGATGGCCGCTGCTCATGCCGACCTCGCGGCCGAGCGCGGCCATGGTCAGCTTCTCCAGGCCCCGTTCGGCGATCATCGTCATGGCGGCGGCGAGCACGTTCTCGCGGGGCGGGGCCTGTCTGCGCCCACCGGCCATCCTCGGCTCCTAGATCCTCGGCTGCTGTTGCGTGATGCAGTGGACACCGCCCCCGCCGGAGAAGATCGTACGGGCGTCCACCAGCGTCACCGTCCGCTCCGGGAACAGGCGGCGGAAGATCCCGGCGGCGGTCTCGTCACGGGGGTCGTCGAAGCCGCACAGCACCACCCCGCCGTTGCAGAGGTAGTGGTTGATGTAGGAGTAGTCGGCCCAGTGCCCGTCGGCCTCCAGGGCGGTCGGGGCCGGCACCTCCACCACCTCCAGCGGGCGGCCCCGGGCGTCGGTCCGGGACCGCAGCAGACCGATGACCTCCCGGGTCACTTCGTGGTCGGGGTGCGCCGGATCGGGCTGGGAGTGCGCCACCACGACGCCGGGGCGGGCGAAGGCGGCGACGATGTCGACGTGCCCGAGGGTGCCGAAGCCGTGCGGGGGGTAGTCGGCGGTGAGGCCGCGCGGCAGCCAGATCGCCTTGACGGTGCCGAGCATCGCGTGGATCTCGGCCTCGACCTCCTCCCTGGTCCAGCCCGGGTTGCGCTCGGGACCGAGCTGCACGCTCTCCGTCAGCAGGACGGTGCCCTCGCCGTCGACATGGATCGCGCCGCCCTCGTTGACCAGCCGCGAGGCGTACGTCCGCGCGCCCGCCAGGTCCGCGACCTGCGCGGCGATCTTCGCGTCGTGCTCCCAACGGGCCCAGTGCTGGGCACCCCAGCCGTTGAACGTCCAGTCCACGGCGGCCAGTTCGCGCCCGTTCGTGAGGAAGGTGGGGCCGATGTCGCGCATCCAGGCGTCGTCCAGCTCGCGCTCGACGGTGTCGACGCCGGGGCCGAGCAGCGCCCGCGCGTCGGCCGACTGGCCGGGGCCGCACACCACCGTCACCGGTTCGAAGCGGAGGACCGTACGGGCCACCGACGCCCAGGCCGTGCGGGCGGCGAGAAGGTCGCCGGGGTCGTCGAAGGTGGGGTTGGGGCCCGGCCACGCCATCCAGGTGCGCTCGTGCGGGGTCCACTCGGCGGGCATGCGGAAGCCGTCGGCGGCTGCCTTGTTCATGGGGGTCCTTCAGAGGAAGTACAGGCGGTTGAGGGGGACGGAGTCGGCCGGCTCGGAGTGCAGCGGCTCGCCGTCGAGGGTGACCAGGCCGGTGCGCTGGTCGACGTCGACCGCTCCGGTACGGCAGTTGCGCCGCAGGTCGGCCGGGCCGATGCCGCGGGTGCCTCGGACGGCGACCCGGCGGCGCCGGGTGGGCAGGGTGTCGTGGCCCTGGTCGAGGGCGGCCTGGGCCACGAACGCCACGGAGATCTCGGCCGGGGTGGCGCCGTGCGCCCCGAACTGCGGTCCCAGAACGAGGGGTTCGCAGGTGTCGGTGGCCGCGTTCGGGTCGCCGGTGACGCCGAACGCCGGGAAGCCGGCCTTCAGCACCAACTGCGGCTTGGCCCCGAAGTACTCCGGCGCCCACAGCACGATGTCGGCGAGCTTGCCGACCTCGATCGAGCCGACCTCGTGCGCGAGCCCGTGCGCGATGGCCGGGTTGATGGTCAGCTTGGCGATGTAGCGGAGCACACGCTCGTTGTCGTGGCCGTCGTCCGGGGCACCGAGCTCGGCCTTCATCTTGCCGGCCATGGCGAAGGTACGGCGCACGGTCTCCCCGGCCCGGCCCATGCCCTGCGCGTCGGACGAGGTGATGCCGATGGCGCCCAGGTCGTGCAGCACGTCCTCGGCGCCCATGGTCCCGGCGCGGATGCGGTCGCGGGCCATGGCGGCGTCGCCGGGCAGGTCGGTCTTCAGGTCGTGGACGGAGACGATCATGCCGTAGTGCTCGGCGACCGCGTCCCGGCCGAAGGGCAGGGTGGGGTTGGTGGAGGAGCCGATGACATGCGGGACACCGGCCATCTTCAGGACGTTGGGCACGTGTCCGCCGCCGCAGCCCTCGATGTGGAAGGCGTGGATGGTGCGGCCCTCCAGCACCCGGAGGGTGTCCTCGACCGACAGGCACTCGTTCAGCCCGTCGCTGTGCAGGGCGACCTGGACGTCGTGCTCCTCGGCGACCCGCAGCGCCGTGTCCAGCGCCCGGGTGTGGGCGCCCATGTCCTCGTGCACCTTGAAGCCGCAGGCGCCCCCTTCGGCGAGGGCCTCGACCAGCGGCGCCCGGTGCGAGGACGAACCCCGCCCGAGGAAGCCGATGTTGACCGGCCAGGCGTCGAAGGCGCCGAACGCGTGCCGCAGCGCCCAGGGCGAGTTGACGCCGACGCCCCACACCGGCCCGAACTCCTGCCCGATGATCGTGGTCACGCCGGAGGCCAGCGAGGCCTCCATGATGCGCGGCGACAGCAGATGGACGTGCGTGTCGACGGCCCCGGCGGTGGCGATGAGCCCCTCCCCGGAGACGATCGAGGTGCCGGTGCCGACGACGACGTCGACCCCGTCGAGGGTGTCCGGGTTCCCGGCCCGCCCGATCGCGCAGATCCGCCCCTCGCGGATGCCGATGGACACCTTCCGGATCCCCAGCACGGCGTCGATCACGACGACGTTGCTGATCACGACGTCACAGGTGTCCCGGACCGCGGCGGCCTTGAGGTGCAGCCCGTCCCGGGCGGTCTTGCCGAATCCGGCCAGGAACTCGTCCCCGTGGCGCTGGGAGTCGTCCTCGACCCGGATCACCAGCCCCGAGTCCCCGAGGCGGACCCGGTCACCGGCGCGGGGCCCGTGGGTGGCCGCATACTCGTGCGGGGTGAGGCGGCGCGCCTCGGCGGGATGCCCTCCGGGACGGCTCATCGCCCGGCCTCCTGTTCTCGAACGCCCAGGTATCCGCAGGCGGCGGCGCGGCGCAGCGCCTCCTCGCGGGCGCCGGGCGCGTCCAGCGGTCCGTCGACGAGTCCCGCGAAGCCGACGGCGACCCGGCCGCCGCCGATCGGCACGAGACCGATCTCCAGCGACTCCCCCGGCCCGAACCGCACGGACGACCCGGCGGGTACGGCGAGCCGCAGACCGTAGGCCGCGGCGCGGTCGAAGTCGAGGCGCGGGTTGGCCTCGAAGAAGTGGAAGTGCGAGGTGACGGAGACCGGGACGGGCGCGGTGTTGGTGACCGTCAGCCGTACGACCGCGGCCGGTTCGGTGTGCTCGGGCCCGGGCAGCAGGGCGCCGGGCGCGTCCTCGCCCAGTCCCCCGCCCCTGATCGGGTCGGTGACCACGGCGAGCCTCGACCCGTCGTCGAAGACGGCCTCGACGTGCACCTCGGTGACGATGTCGGCGACGCCGGGCAGCACGTCGGCCGGGCCGAGCACGGCACGGGCCGCCTCGATCGCCTCGCCGAGCCGCCGGCCGTCCCGCGCGGCCTCGCAGACCGTGTCCGCGATCAACGCGGTGGCCTCCGGCACGTTGAGCCGAAGCCCCCGCGCCCGCCGGGCCCGCGCCAGCTCGGCGGCCCCGAACAGCAGCAGCCGGTCACGTTCCGTGGGAGTCAGCCGCACGCCCGGCACCTCCTTCGCTTCCTCTCACCCAGCCCAGGTTAGAGCAACACTCTAAATGCCCGACCAGGAGAAGGGAACCGCCGCCATCGAGCTCCAGGTCACCGTATTGAACGTTGCTCTAACCACGAAGCCGGTCGGCACCCCATCTCGGCCCGTCCGGCGTCTGAGGACGAGGCCGTTCACGGCCGAAGGGGGGTCTGGGGGCGCAGCCCCCAGAAGGCCGCACCCGCACGGCGCCGCACCCGACAACGTCCGCCGCCCCTCACCCAGGCTCCAGCCCCGGCAGGAACCTGCTCGCCCCGAACGCCGGCTTGAGGTCCGTGAACCACGTCGCCCCTTCGTCGTACGCGGCGAAGAACGGCCGCCCGACCAGGTCCGGGTCGCGGGCCTGGATCAGGTGGAGCGCGAAGACCTTCTCGCCGGCCACCTCCGTGACGCCGTCCACGCACACCTTGCCCGGCATCGCGGACATGACCGGGCCGCGGACCGTGCGGGCGAGGCCGGAGACGCGGGCGTAGGCGTCACGGAAGACGGCGTGGCCGCGGGCCAGCGGGACGCCGAAGTAGCCCTGGGGACCGGTGTCCCGCTCCACGAACTGGTAGTACGGCACCGCCCCCAGCGTGGTCGTCTCCTCCCACAGCCGCGCCCAGGCGTCCGCGCTGTCATTGATCCCGGCCACCAGCGGGCCCTGGCAGCGGATCACGGCCCCGGTGTCGCGGACGCGCCGCATCGCCGCCCGGACGACGGGCGGCCGCAGCTCCTGCGGGTGCGTGAAGTGGGCCATCAGGGCCAGGTGCCGGCCGCTCGCCACCACCTCCTCGAACAGGCGCAGCAGGTCGTCGGCGTCGCGGTCGGTGGTGAAGCGGTACGGCCAGAAGGCGAGGGACTTGGTGCCGACGCGGATCGAGCGGACGGTGTCGATCCGCAGCAGGGGCTCGACGTACCGGCGCAGCACCGCCGTGCTCATCACCAGCGGGTCACCCCCCGTGACCAGGACGCTGGCCACCTCGGGATGGACGCGCAGGTAGGAGTCGGTGGCCGCGATGTCGTCCGTCGCGATGCGCAGGTCCGCCTCGCCCACGAACTGCGGCCAGCGGAAGCAGTAGGTGCAGTAGGCATGGCAGGTCTGGCCCTGGCGGGGGAAGACCAGCAGGGTCTCCGGGTACTTGTGCTGCAGGCCGGTCAGCCGCCGCCCCTCGTGCACGGGGACGTTGGCGTCGAGCTGTCCGGAAGGGTGCGGGTTGAGCCGCATCCGGATCTCGTGCGCGGCGCGCTGGATCTCGGCGCGCGGCGCCTGCCGGACCAGCAGGTCGCCCATCCGGCGGACATCGGGCGCGGGCAGCATCCCGGCCTGCGGGAAGGTCAGCCGGAAGACCGGGTCCTCGGGTACGGCCGACCAGTCGATCAGCTCGTCGACGACGTACGCGTTCGTGCGGAACGGCAGGACCGAGGAGACCGCCCGCAGGGCCAGCCGCTGATCGTCCGTCAGGGAGACGCGCCGGAGCAGTCCGTCCAGGTCACGGGGCGTGAAGGCGCGGAAACGGGGGTGGTGCGCTGAGCTCATGTGTGGCGGGGCCCTCTGTTCATTCCGTGACCAGGACCGTGGACGGCCGCAACTCCACGAAGGCGGTCGCGTGCGCATCGTACTTCTCCCCGAAGTGGTGGATGAGCCGCCGATGCAGCTCGGTCTCGTCGTCCACCACGATGACGTCGTGGGCGCCGGCCCCGCTCAGCGCGTCGCTGTAGGCGCTGAGTTGGTCGAGCCGGTGGCGGGCCAGGTAGGTGACGAGGTCGGGGGCGGCGACGTACAGGCGGTCGTCGAGGTAGACGAAGCGGCAGACGAACTCCCGTCGCCCGTCGGTGGCGTCGACGAGGGTGACGGGGAGCCGGGTGAACCGTTCCATCGGCTTGCCCTGCCCCCACAGTTCGTCGAAGCGCTGCTCCACGAAGGTGCCCAGCGGGGAGCGGACCGCGACCTCCAGCTGGACCCCCTCGCCGGAGAGCCGGCCCACCGTCAGGAAGGAGACCAGGCAGCGCTCGTCCCAGCGGTAGAGGGTGACACCGGGGGAGGTCGAGCAGAGCCGGACCTCCAGGAGCTGCCGGGAGGCGGCGTCCAGGCGGCGCGCGAAGTCGTCCAGGGTGCGCAGGTTGCGCATGATGTCGCGGCGGATGTCGGCGCTCTGCTCGCCCAGTTCGCGGCCGCGCAGGATGACCGCGAGGGAGTCCGGGTCCAGCAGCAGGATCTGCACCCGGGCGCCGCTCGCGGTGGCGGATCTGACGCCCCGGAACAGCCGTTCGGAGAACTGCGGCCCGAACAGATTGGAGAAGGTGTCCAGGACCTTCACGTTGGACGTCGCACCGTACACCTGGGAGGCGAACCACTCGTAGTCCAGCCGGGTGTGCTCGCGGACCCGGCCCTCCTGGGCCCGGGAGATCAGCGGGCCGATGACGAACACGGTGACGACCACGCCGACGATGTCGGTGCCGAGGTTGAGGGCGAGGTTCTGCCCGTAGTTGTCCATCGTCGAGGCGCGCCACAGCAGCACGCCCGCGACGGCGGTGAGCAGGGCGAGCACGGTGAGGCTCTGCGGGCGGCGCGGGGTACGTAACGTGCGCATCAGCCAGCGCAGCCGTGGCATCGGCGACCGTCCGCTCACGCGTGCTCCCTCCCCCGTGTGGAATCAGGAGATACCCCTACGGGGGAGGTGATACGCGCCGAACGGGCGACTGAAGATCGATCAGCCGAGCTGGTGCATCCAGCCGTGCCTGTCCTCGGCCTTGCCGCGCTGGATGTCGAGGAGGGCCTCGCGGAGCCTGAGGGTGACCTCGCCGGGCTCACCGCCGGACTGCTGCCACTCGGCGCCGGTGCGCTTGACGGTGCCGACCGGGGTGATCACGGCGGCGGTGCCGCAGGCGAAGACCTCGGTGAGGGTGCCGTTCTCGGAGTCGCGCTGCCACTGGTCGATGGAGACCCGGGCCTCCTCGGACTCGTAGCCGAGGTCGCGGGCGACGGTGAGGAGGGAGTCGCGGGTGACGCCTTCGAGGATGGAGCCGGTCAGGGTCGGGGTGACGATCTTGTTCCCGTACACGAAGTACAGGTTCATGCCGCCCAGCTCCTCCACCCACTTGTGCTCGACCGCGTCGAGGTAGCAGACCTGGTCGCAGCCCTGGGCGGCGGCCTCGGCCTGGGCGAGCAGGGAGGCCGCGTAGTTGCCGCCGGTCTTGGCGTCGCCCATGCCGCCGGGGACGGCGCGGACGCGGTCCTCGGAGGCCCAGATGGAGACCGGCCGCACGCCGCCGGGGAAGTAGGCGCCGGCCGGGGAGGCGATGACCAGGAAGAGGTACTCGTTGGCCGGCTTGACGCCCAGGCCGACCTCGGTGGCGATCATGAAGGGGCGCAGGTAGAGGGACTCCTCGCCGCCATGCGCCGGGACCCACTCCTTGTCCTGCTGGACCAGCAGGTCACAGGCCTCGATGAAGGTCTCCACCGGCAGCTCGGGCATGGCGAGGCGGCGGGCGGAACGCTGGAAGCGCTTGGCGTTCTGGTCGGGACGGAAGGTGGCCACCGTGCCGTCGGGGCGGCGGTAGGCCTTCAGGCCCTCGAAGATCTCCTGGGCGTAGTGCAGGACGTTGGTGGCCGGGTCGAGGGGGATCGGCGCGTACGGAACGAGCTGTCCGTCGTGCCAGCCGCGGCCCTCGGTCCACTTGATCGTCACCATGTGGTCGGTGAAGTGGCGGCCGAATCCGGGGTTGGCCAGGATCGCCTCGCGCTCGGCGGCGGCGGTCGGGTGCGCGGACGGCTTGAGCTCGATCGTGGGCGTCGTCATGAGTTAGGTGTCCTTCACCGGTCGTAGTGATGGGCCGCGCTCACACCCTGTGTCATAGGACGTCCGAGCATTCCCTCACGGCGCGGCTCCGCGTTCGATTATCGCGCGGGGGCCGGGGTGGAAGGAATCGGGGTGAATGCGGACCCGGGGTCGATGGTGGCACCCGGCGGCAGGCATGGGGAAGCCGCCGAGCGCTGGTGCGACCCGGCGGCTTCTTGGGGAGGGCGGAAGCTCGGCGGGTCAGCCGGCTACTCGTGCGGCGAGCGCGTCGCCGATCTCCGAGGTGGAGCGGGCGGGCGCGCCCTGGCGCTCGGTGAGGTCGGCGGTGACCGCCTCCTCGACACGCGCGGCCTCGGCGTCGTAGCCGAGGTGGCGCAGCAGGAGGGCGACGGACAGGACCGTGGCGGTCGGGTCGGCCTTGCCCTGGCCGGCGATGTCGGGCGCGGAACCGTGGACCGGCTCGAACATGGAGGGGAATTCGCGGGAGGGGTTGATGTTCCCGCTCGCCGCGACGCCGATGCCGCCGGAGACGGCCGCGGCGAGGTCGGTGATGATGTCGCCGAAGAGGTTGTCTGTCACGATCACGTCGAACCGGCCGGGGTCGGTGACGAGGTAGATCGTCGCCGCGTCGACGTGGATGTAGTCCGTGGTGACCTCCGGGAACTCCGCGGCCACCTTGGTGAAGATGTTCGTCCACAGGTGCCCGGCGAAGGTCAGCACGTTGTTCTTGTGGACCAGCGTGAGCTTCTTGCGCGGGCGGGCCTGGGCGCGGACGAAGGCGTCCCGGACGACGCGCTCGACGCCGAAGGCCGTGTTGACGGACACCTCGGTGGCGACCTCGTGCTCGGTGCCCTTGCGGATGGTGCCGCCGTTGCCGGTGTACGGTCCCTCGGTGCCCTCGCGGACCACGACGAAGTCGATCTGCGGCTCGCCGGCCAGCGGGGTGGCGACACCCGGGAGCAGCTTCGACGGGCGCAGGTTGACGTGGTGGTCGAAGGCGAAGCGGAGCTTGAGCAGGAAGCCGCGCTCCAGGACGCCGGAGGGGACGCTCGGGTCGCCGATGGCGCCCAGCAGGATGGCGTCGTGCTGCTTCAGCGCGTCGAGGTCGGCGTCGGTGAGGGTCTCACCGGTGGCGTGGTAGCGCCTGGCGCCGAAGTCGTACTCCTTGGTCTCCAGCTTCACGTCCTCGGGGAGGACGGCGGAGAGGACCTTGAGGCCTTCGGCCACGACTTCCTGCCCGATGCCGTCACCGGGGATCACTGCGAGATCGATGCTGCGAGACATGTCGGCACCCTACCCCTCGTCCCATGGGATGACATGCGACGTCCGGCATGCGGACAGCGGGTGGCGTTCCGTCGACCGGCGTTCACCCGTACGTGTGGCTGCTGTTGGCGTGCGCTGGGAATCGTTGCGCGTATGGAGATCCCTGACTTCGGCATCCCGCCGCGGCTCGCCGCCCGGCTGAGCATGGCCGAGCAGTACGAGTACCTGCGTGCCCGGCTGGTGAGCCGCCGCACCCTGGTGACGGCGGGCGCGGTGGCGGGCGGCGGGCTGGTGGCCGGCTGTTCCGGGACCTCGGCGAGGTCGGCGAGCCCGGCACCGGCGACCTCGGCGGTCCGCGGTGCGGCGGCGGTGCCGTTCGGCCGCCACCTCGCCTTCGGCGCCGATCCGCGGACGCAGCTGCGGATCTCCTGGCAGGTGCCGTCCGCGGTGCGCCGGCCGTTCGTGCGGATCGGGACGCGCCCGGACCGGCTGGGCAGCCGCGTCGCCGCGGAGATCCGCCACCTGCACACGCCCGGGGTACCGGGGGTGCGCCCGGTGGTCGAGCAGTACTACGTGCACGCGGCCCTGGACCGCCTCACGCCCGGCACCACGTACTACTACGGCGTCGGCCACGACGGCTGGGACCCGGCCGCCGCCGACCACCGCGCCGCCATCGCCCCGTTCCGCACCGCCCCCGCGCGCCCGGAGCGGTTCGTTTTCACGGCCTTCGGCGACCAGGGCGTCAGCCGGGCCGGGAAGGCGAGCGACGACGCGCTGCTGAAGCAGAACCCGGCCTTCCACCTGCACGCGGGCGACATCTGCTACGCGGACGGCAACGGCGCGGGGAAGACCTCGGACGGCTACGACGCCCGGGAGTGGGACCGGTTCCTGCAGCAGAACGAGCCGGTGGCGCGGTCCGTGCCCTGGATGGTGACGACCGGCAACCACGACATGGAGGCCTGGTACTCCCCCGACGGCTACGGCGGCCAGTACGCCCGGTTCGCCCTCCCGGACAACGGCTTCGACCCGCACGGGGCACCCGGCGTCTACGCGTTCACCTACGGCAACGTCGGCTTCGTGGCGCTGGACGCGAACGACGTGTCGTACGAGATCCCCGCCAACCTCGGCTACAGCGGCAGCCGGCAGACGGTGTGGCTGGAGCGGAAGCTCAGGGAACTGCGGGCCACGAAAGGGGTGGAGTTCGTCGTCGTCTTCTTCCACCACTGCGCGTACTCGACGTCCTCGCACGCCTCCGACGGCGGGATCCGGGCGGCCTGGCTGCCGCTGTTCGCCAGGTACCAGGTGGACCTGGTGATCAACGGTCACAACCACGTCTACGAGCGCACGGACGCGGTGCGGGACGGCAACGTCGGCCGCGCGGTCCCGGTCGGCGGCTCGACGGACCCGACGCGGGACGGCATCGTCCACGTCACGGCGGGCGGCGGCGGGCGTGACCTGTACGGGTTCCCCTCGGGGGTCAGGGACAGCTACGAGGGGCACGTCACCCGGCACGAGCCGGTGGACACCTTCCACTGGGCGAAGGGGCAGCACAACGTGGCCGAGACGGTGGAGTGGTCGCGGGTGCGCTACGCCGGCTTCTCCTTCCTCAGGGTCGAGGCGGAGGCGGGTGCCACCCCGAGGCTGCGGGTGTCGGCACTGGCGCAGAGCGGTGCGCGGATCGACCACTTCGAGGTGCGGCGCGGGCGGTGATCCGCAGGGTACGGCGCGGCTGTCCCGGCCGCGCCGTACCCCGTGCGGGTGCGGCTCCCGTCGAACGGGTTGTTACACGTGTCGGCCGGGGTGCGTCAACGGCGCGTCAACGGCTCAGTGGCCGGTCTCGCCGCCGTTGTCCCGGCGGTCGAGGGCGCGCTGGAGGGCGGCGGCTGCGTTCTTGCGGTCGGACTCGCTCGTGCGGGACACGTGGCGGACGCGGCGGCGGACGGTCGTCTCGGCCATGGGAATCGACTCCTTCGACATACGTGGAGTACGGCAAGGGGGGATACGAGACGCCGGAAGGGGCGGGGAGCGGTGCCGCAGGGGTTGCCTGCACGGGGCCCGGCTCACGACCGCCATTCGCTTGATCTAGCGAGACGTTCGGCTTCTACAAAAATAAGGGAGCGGCCCGCTTCTGTCTGCACAATTACTCGGACTTCCTACTATCTGAGACGGCGAGGGCGGTGCCGCCCAGCGGGACGGGCCGGGAAGCCTGCTCGTGGGTCAGGCTTCCCGGCCCGTCGCTCGGGAGGGCTGAGGCTCAGCCCATGTGGGGGTACGCGTAGTCGGTCGGCGGGACCAGGGTCTCCTTGATCGCGCGGGTCAGGGTCCAGCGCAGCAGGTTCTGCGGGGCACCTGCCTTGTCGTTGGTGCCGGAGGCACGGCCGCCGCCGAAGGGCTGCTGGCCGACGACGGCGCCGGTCGACTTGTCGTTGATGTAGAAGTTGCCGGCCGCGTAGCGCAGCTTCTCCATCGTGTACGCGGCCGCCGCGCGGTCACCCGCGATGACCGAGCCGGTCAGCGCGTAGTCCGACACCGACTCCATCTGGGTCAGCATCTCGTCGTACCGGTCGTCCTCGTAGACGTGCACGGCGAGGAACGGGCCGAAGTACTCGGTGCGGAAGACCTCGTTCTCCGGGTCGTCGCAGACGACGACCGTCGGGCGGACGAACCAGCCGACCGAGTCGTCGTAGGAGCCGCCCGCGACGATCTCGCAGGACGGGTCGGTCTTCGCGCGGTCGATGGCGGCCTTGCTCTTGGCGAAGGCACGCTCGTCGATCACGGCGCCGATGAAGTTCGACAGGTCGGTGACGTCACCCATGGTCAGGTAGTCGACCTCGGCGGTGAACTCCTCGCGGAAGCCGTCGTTCCAGATGGACGCGGGGATGTAGGCGCGGGAGGTCGCGGAGCACTTCTGGCCCTGGTACTCGAAGGCGCCGCGGGTGAGCGCCGTCTTGAGGACGGCCCGGTCGGCGCTCGGGTGGGCGACGAGGAAGTCCTTGCCGCCCGTCTCGCCGACCAGGCGCGGGTACGAGCGGTACTTCTCGATGTTGTTGCCGACCGTCTTCCACAGGTACTGGAAGGTCTTGGTGGAGCCGGTGAAGTGGATGCCGGCCAGGTCGCGGTGTTCGAGGGCGACCTTCGACACCTCGATGCCGTCGCCGGTGGCCAGGTTGATGACGCCCTTGGGCAGGCCCGCCTCCTCCAGCAGCCGCATGAGCAGCACGGCCGCGTGGGTCTGGGTCGGCGACGGCTTCCACACCACGACGTTGCCCATGAGGGCGGGCGCGGTGGGCAGGTTGCCGGCGATCGCGGTGAAGTTGAACGGCGTGATCGCGTAGACGAAGCCCTCCAGCGGGCGGTGGTCGAGACGGTTCCACACCCCCGGGGAGTTGGCCGGGGGCTGCTCGGCGAGGATCTGGCGGGCGTAGTGGACGTTGAACCGCCAGAAGTCGACCAGCTCGCAGGGCGAGTCGATCTCGGCCTGCTGGGCGGTCTTGGACTGGCCGAGCATCGTGGAGGCGGCGATGGTCTCGCGCCAGGGGCCGGCGAGCAGTTCGGCGGCGCGCAGGATGATCGCCGCGCGATCGTCGAACGACATCGCACGCCAGGCGGGCGCGGCGGCGAGGGCCGCGTCGATCGCGTCCCGCGCGTCCTGCTGGGTGGCGTGCCGGCCGGTGCCGATGACGGCCTTGTGGTTGTGCGGCTGCACCACCTGGAAAGGCTCACCGCCGCCGAGCCTCTTCTCGCCGCCGATGGTCATCGACAGCTCGATCGGGTTCTCTGCGAGCTCCTTGAGCTTCACCTCCAGCCGGGCGCGCTCGGCCGAGCCGGGGGCATAGCCGTGCACCGGCTCGTTGACGGGGGCGGGGACCTGGGTCACAGCGTCCATGGGATCCGTAACTCCTTGTACGTGAGCGGGTGTTGAGGCTTGTCGCGGCGTGGCGGGGATCAGCCCTTGCTGACCATCGAGCGCAGGAAGAAGCGCAGGTTCGCCGGCTTCTCCGCGAGCCTGCGCATACTGCGTCTTCCCGGGGGCCGCAGCATCCGACTGCGGCTTCGCCGCGGGCCGGCCCCCCGGCCGAAGCCGCGGCACAGGTCTGTCGCGTCAGTCATGAGTGATCATGCTCCGCAGGAAGAAGCGCAGGTTCGCCGGCTTCTCCGCGAGCCTGCGCATGAAGTAGCCGTACCAGTCGGTGCCGTACGCGGTGTAGACGCGCATCCGGTGGCCCTCGGCGGCCAGGCGGAGGTGTTCGTCGCCGCGGATGCCGTACAGCATCTGGAACTCGTACTCGTCGGGCTTGCGCCCGGCGCGCCGGGCGAGTTCCTGGGCGATGGAGATCAGGCGCGGGTCGTGGGAGCCGACCATCGGGTACCCCGCGCCCTCCATCAGGGTCCGCAGGATCCGCACGTACGCCTTGTCGATCTCGTGTTTTTGCTGGTAGGCGACCTCGGCGGGCTCCTTGTAGGCGCCCTTGACCAGGCGGACCCGGCTGCCGGCGGCGGCGAGTCTGCGGGCGTCGGCCTCGGTGCGGAAGAGGTAGGCCTGGATGACGCAGCCGGTCTGCGGGAAGTCCCGGCGCAGTTCCTCGTGGATGGCGAACATCGAGTCGAGGGTGGTGTGGTCCTCGGCGTCGAGGGTGACGGTCGTACCGATGGCGGCGGCGGCCTCGACCACCGGTCGGACGTTGGCGAGCGCCAGCTCGTGGCCGCCGGGGAGGGACTGCCCGAACATGGACAGCTTGACCGACATCTCGACGCGCTCACCCAGACCCAGCTCGCCCAGCCGGTCAACCAGCGCCAGGTAGGCGTCCCGGGCCGCGGTGGCCTGCTCGGGGGTGGTGATGTCCTCGCCGACGACGTCCATCGTCAGCTCCAGGCCGCGGGCCGTGAGGTCCTCGATGACCGGGAGGATGTCGGCGACCGACTCCCCGGGGATGAAGCGGTCGACGACCTGCTTCGTCACCGGGGCCGCCGAGATCAGACGTCGCATCCGGTCGCTGCGCGACGCGGCGAGAATCACGGGACCCAGCACGGGGCACCTCCACAACACATGCCGGACAGGCCGCGATCCGAGGATGTGGACACGGCACGGGGAACCACCGTGAAAGGTAAGGATCCCTCCGATCGTGGGCCATCGACAGCTGTCACGCATCCGTGCCCGAGATCTCAGACAGATGTATGAAGGCGGCCGGGAAGTGCGGGAGAATGCCCGGGTGACGTCGGAATTCAGGGGTGACTACCAGGAGCTGGTCGACGAGATCTCGGAGCTGCTGGGCGTCCCGGCGACCTTGGAGAACCGCGACTTCGAGCTGATCGCCTTCGGCGCGTACGACAGTGAGGGCGACCTCGATCCGTCGGCACTGGACCCGGTCCGCACCCGCTCGATCCTGACCCGGCGTTCCACGGCGGCGGTCCGCACCTGGTTCGAGGGCTTCGGCATCACCCGGGCCTCCGCGCCGGTCCGGATCCCGCCGACCCCGGAGGCCGGCGTGTACCGGGGGCGGATCTGCCTGCCGGTACGCCATCGGGGTGTCGTCCTCGGCTACGTCTGGCTGCTCGACTCCGAGCCCGGCCCGACGGACGCCCAGCTGGCCGCCGCCATGGGAGTGGCCGGGCGGATCGGGGCGCTGCTCGCGGACGAGGCGCAGGCGGGGGCGGGGCTGGGCCGGGAGCTGCGGGCGGTGCTGGTCGCGGAGGGCGGCTGGCAGCGGGAGATGGCGGTGGCCGAGCTGCGCACCGCCCTCGGCGCCCGAGCGGACGGCCCGCACACCCTGGTCTGTGTCGCCCCCTGGCCGTCCACCGACCCGGACGACGCCCCCTCCCCGCGCACGGTCCCGCACGCCATCGCGCTGTGCGCGCTGCCCTGGGGCGCCACCGGCCACTGTCTCGCCGTGCTGGTCCGGCTGCGCAGCACGGACACCGCCACCGCCGCCCTGACGGCCGCCGCCCGGCTGCTCAGGGAGGCGGAGGAGGTTCGTACGGCGGCCGCGCGGGGGGCCGGCGCACGGACGGCTGCGGCGGTGGCTGCGGGGCTCGCGGCACCGGTCCCGGCGGCGCAGGACCGCGCCGCGGGCGTGGGCGGGGCCCGCACCGGGCTGGCCGAGCTGGGCGCGGTCTGGCAGGAGGCGGCGGCCGCCGCCCGTGCCGCGCTGGCGGAGCCGCGGTTCGGGCCGGTCGCGCGGTGGGCGGAGATCGGCCCCTACCGCCTGCTGACCGCGCTGCCGCCGGAGGCCTCCCAGGACCGGGCCGTGGCGCCGCTGCTCACCCCGGCCCACCATGAGCTGGCCCGCACCGCCGAGGTCTACCTCGACCACGCGGGCCAGGCGGGCCGGACGGCCACGGCCCTCGGCATCCACCGGCAGACCCTGTACTACCGCCTCTCCCGGGTCGAACAGCTCACCGGCCTCGACCTGGACGACGGCGAGGACCGGCTGCTGCTGCACATGGCGCTGAAGAGCGCCCGGCTCGCCTGAGCCGGGCTTCGCCGGCCGAGCGCCCGGCCGGCGAAGGGCAGCGCGCGTCAGCTCCGGCCGGCGGCCTCGATGACCTGGCGAAGCCCCTCGGTGAGCGCGTCGCCGTCGGGTGCGGTCTTCGGGTCGAAGGTCCATGCGGAGATCAGGCCCGACATCAGGGTCATGTAGAAGCGGCCGAGGGTGTCCGCGGTCTCGTCGGAGACCTCCTCCTCGGGGACGCCCATCATCAGCGAGGTCAGTCCGCGGCCGCCCTCACGCTGGGCGCGGGCCAGCTGGTCCCGCACCTCGGGCAGCTGGTCGCCCATCGCCATGATCTCCACACTGAGCCGCCACATCGTGCCGGGCTCGCGCATGCTGGCGACGATGTTCGTCCAGACCTCGCGGAACCGTTCGAGGGAGCCGGGCGCTCCGGTCAGCCCGCCGTCGCCGCCCTCGAAGGAGAGCTCCTCCACCAGCGCGATGTAGGCCTGGGCGAGGAGCGCGTCCTTCGACCCGTAGTGGTAGCCGATGGAGGCGAGGTTGGTCCCCGACTCCCTGACGATGTCGCGCGCCGTCGTCCGCGCGAACCCCTTCTCCAGCAGGCAGCGCTTGGCGCCTTCGAGCAGATCCTCACGGTGTCCCATGCGGCCACCCTACCCCGAGATCCATACAACCGTCCTATACGCATGGCTTATACATTCGTTCTAGACAAGCGTTTAATACGCCCGTACATTCCTTGGCATGACGAACCCGACGAGCCCGACCACGACCACACCCGAGCCCGCATCCCTTGCCGGGCGCCGTGAATGGACCGCACTCGGCGTGCTGATGCTTCCGCTGCTGCTGGTCTCGATGGACGTCTCGGTCCTCTACTTCGCGCTGCCGGCGATCGGCGCGGACCTGGCACCGAGCGGCACCCAGCAGCTGTGGATCCTCGACATCTACGGCTTCGTCCTGGCCGGCCTGCTGATGACGATGGGCGCGCTGGGCGACCGCATCGGCCGCCGCCGCCTGCTGCTGTGCGGGGCCGCGGCCTTCGGCGGCGCCTCGCTGCTCGCCGCGTACGCGGACAGCGCCGGGACCCTGATCGCCGCCCGTGCGATCCTCGGCATCGGCGGCGCGACCCTGATGCCGTCGACGATGGCCCTGCTGCGCACGATGTTCACCGACCCCGGCCAGCGCGCCAAGGCGATCGGCCTGTGGTCCGGCGTGATGACGGGCGGGATCGCGCTCGGCTCGGTGATGAGCGGCATCCTCGTCGAGCACTTCTGGTGGGGCTCGGTCTTCCTGGTCAACCTGCCCGCGATGGCCCTGCTCCTGCTCGTCGGCCCGTTCCTGCTCCCGGAGTCCAGGAACCCCTCCCCCGGCCGCTTCGACTGGCTGAGCGTCCCGCTCTCGATGGCCGCCGTGCTCCCCGTCGTCTACGGCGTCAAGGAGATCCCCTCCGAGGGCTGGCACCCGCTCTACGTCGTCTCGCTCACCGTCGGCCTGCTCTTCGCCGCCCTCTTCGTCCACCGCCAGCGCACCACCGGCTCCCCGCTGATCCCCCCGGCCCTGCTCAAGGGGCACGGCTTCACCCCGGCGCTGGTCCTGAACCTGGTCGCCTCGCTCGCCATGATGGGTTCGGCGATCTTCACCACGCAGTACCTGCAGTCGGTCCTCGGGATGAGTCCGCTCGCGGCGGCGCTGTGGAGCCTGCTGCCCTCGGTGTTCATCGGGGCCGCGGGGCCGCTCACCGCACAGCTGGTGCAGCGGGGCGCGGACCGCGGACTCGTCGTCGCGGGCGGCTTCGCGGCCATGGCGGCCGGGTTCGTGCTGCTCGCCCTGGTCGGCACCGACTCGCTGTGGCTGGTCCTGGTCGGCGCCGGCGTCCTGGCCTGCGGGATGGTCGCGATCATGTCCCAGCTGACCGACCTCGCGATGACCGCCGCGCCGGTGGAACGGGCCGGCACGGCGTCCTCCCTGCTGGAGACGGCTTCGGAGTTCGGCGGGGCGCTCGGCATGGCCGTGCTGGGGTCGATCGGCACGGCGGTCTACCGCCACGAGATGCCGGCCACGGCCCCGGCCGGCGCCCGCGAGACACTGGGCGGCGCGCTGGCCACCGCGAGCCGGCTGCCGGGCCCCGCGGGAGAGGCCCTGACCCGCACCGCCCGGGAGGCGTTCACCAGCGGGATGCAGGGCGCGGCGATCGCGGGGGCGGTACTGCTGGTGCTGGCGGCGGTGGCGGCGGGGACGACGCTGCGGAGGCGATGACCATCCAGCCGCGGAAGCGGTGACCATCCAGCGGGGAGGGGATGAGCATCCAGCCGCGGAGGGGGTGAGCACACAAACGCCGGTCGGGGTGATACACTCAGCCCGTCCGGCGTTTGAGGACATGACTCGATCCTTCCAGCCCACCGAGTGGGGTGGGCGG
>NZ_JBFAXI010000129.1:0-19724 GCF_040680735.1 Streptomyces sp. NPDC051987
CCCCGCGCCGCGCGCCCGCCCCGCGGCCCCCGCCGCCGTCTCCGGCACTGGGTCACTTCGCCGTCTCCGGCACTGGGTCACTCCGGCAGCAGGGCGCGGTGGCGCCAGGCGAGGTCGGGGCGCAGTCCGGCGCCGGCCGCTGGAGCCCGGCCGGTCCGGGTACCGGTGTACGAGGTCAGGCGACCTGTGAAGATGGCGATGGCGGCGTCGAGTGCGATGTCCAGGCTCGTGCCGGTCGACTCCGGAGCAACCGTCCGAACAATCCCGGGAGTCCCGGCGGCAGCCTCGGTGACGGCATCGGATTGCTGAGCGGACACGACGGCCCCTCTCTGTAGGCCATGAAATCGTCTTACCGAAAAGGTAGAACTTTGCCCCGGCCGGGGGATCCCCTAGTTCTCCCACCATTCCCGAGTCAGGGGGGACTTAGGGGTGTTCTCGCGCGTTTTCAGCTCTCTACGCTCGCATGAAAAGCCCCGCGTGAACCAGCATCCGAAGGAAACTCATGACCGTGACTGCCCCGGACTGGGGACGGTTGAGCTCGCAGCTCCAGGGAGACGTCGTGCTTCCCGCCGATCCCGGCTACGACCTGGCCAAACAATTGCACCTGGCGGAGTTCGACCGATTTCAGCCGCGGGGAATCGCATACTGCGAGACGGCAGCCGACGTGGCAACCGCCATCGAATTCGCAGGGGCCCGCGGCATTCCCGTTCATCCCCGCAGCGGCGCGCACAGTCTGAGCGGTTCGTCCTCCGGATCCGGCCTGATCGTGGACACCTCCCGCATCTCCCACGTGCGGCTCGACGGATCGACAGCCCGTTTCGGGCCGGGTCTGCTGTCCGTGGACGGGGTCACCGCACTGAGCGGTGGCGCGCACCAACTGGTGACCGGAACCTTTCCCACCGTCGGCGCCGCCGGTTTCGTGACGGGTGGCGGTATCGGCCTCCACTCCCGCTCGTTCGGTCTCGCCGCCGACCGGCTGTTGTCGGCCACCGTCGTCCTCGCCGACGGGCGGATCGTCACCGCCTCCGAGAAGGAGGAACCCGACCTGTTCTGGGCGCTGCGCGGAGGCGGCGCCGGCTTCGGCGTCGTCGTGGAGTTCGAGTCCGAGGCGGTCCACGCCCCGCGAGGCGTCCACTTCACGACGGTGTGGGCGTGGCAGGACGCGCACCGTGTCCTGGAGGCGTGGCAGGAGTGGATCGTCTCGGCACCCCGGGAGATCGGATCGTCCGTGCTCGTCGTGCTGCCCGAGGCGACGGCGGACGCCGTGCCTGTCGTGCAGATCGCCGGGGTGTGCTGGGGATCGCGCGAGCTGCTGGACGACGCACTCGGGGCGTTCGTCTCCGCGACCGGGGCGAGCCCCGAGGCGACCGACGTGACGGAACTGCCGTACGCCGACGTCCTGATGCGGATCTACGGCTGCGAGGCCATGCATCCGGACGAGTGTCACCGCATCGGGCACGGCCACGACGCTCGCATCGAGCGGATCGGCACCCAACGGGAGCGGCACCGGGTCTTCGACCAGCCGCTCAAGGGAACCGCGCTGGACCGGGCCCTGGACGTGTTCGACGCCGACCGCCGCGCGGGGCACACACGGTACCTGTGGATGAACACGGCCAACGGCGCGGTGCGGGATGTCGGCCGCAGCGAGACCGCGTTCTGGCACCGGGACGCGGAGTACCTCATCGGCTACGCCAACCTGGTGCCCGACGGCGCGCCGCAGCCGGAGGAGGAGCAGGCCATGCGCGCCTGGGTCGACCGCGGGTTCGCGGTGCTGGACCCGCTGTCCACCGGCGGCGCCTACGTCAACTTCCCCGACCCCGACCTGCCCGACGCGCCGCGCGCGTACTTCGGGGGGAACCTCGCCCGGCTGCGGAGGGTCAAGTCCGCCTACGACAGCGGCAACGCCTTCGCGTTCGCAGGCGGTACGGCGGGCTGACCGCAACCCCCTGCGACCACCGCACGGCCACGCGGTGGTGCACGCCCCGGGCCGGGACGACGTCCCCGGCCCGGGGCGTTCGTTCATCCGGCCGCGTTGCGCACCGGAGGGGTGGGACCGGCGGAGAAGCCGCCGTCCACGGCGATCTCGGCACCGGTCAGATAGGCGGAGACGTCGGACGCCAGGAACGCCACCAGTCCGACGACGTCCTCCGGCAGTCCGACCCTGCGCAGCGCCACCCCCTGGTGGTTGCCGGCCCCCGGCGGTGGCGCGATCCCCTCGTTCATCGGCGTGGCGATCACGCCGGGATGGATGGAGTTGACCCGGATGCCGTACTCGCCGAGTTCCAGGGCCGCGGTCTTGGTCAGACCGCGCAGGCCCCACTTGGACGATCCGTAACTCGCCGAGCCCGCGACGCCCTTGAGCCCGGAGACCGACGAGACGTTGACGATGGAGCCGCCACCCGCCCGGCGCATGGACTCGACGACGGACCGTATGCCGAGGAAGGGGCCGACCAGGTTCACTGCCAGGGTCCGGGTGAAATCCGCTGCGCTCTCCTCGACGATGTGCCGGGAGTGGAACACGCCCGCGTTGTTGACCAGGATGTCGAGCCCGCCGAACGCACTCTCCGCCGTCTCCACGGCGTGTGTCCACTGCGGCTCGTCCGTCACGTCCAGATGGACATAGCGGGCGGCGTCACCGAGTTCGACCGCCACCTTCTCGCCGGGTTCGTCCAGGACGTCGGCGAGGACGACCCGTGCGCCCAGCGAGGCGAACCGCCGCGCGGCTGCCTCTCCCTGGCCCCGTGCGGCGCCGGTGATCAGGGCCGTCCTGCCCTCAAGCGTGATCATGTTCTCTCTCTCCTGACATGGCTGGGATTCCGGGTGCTGCCGAGCGGGCAGCAGTGACTCACGCGGCGTTCTGCGACGACCGGCTCGCAGCAGTGCCCGACCACTCCAGGTCGGCCGGCAACTCTTTGCGGCCCTTGACACCGAGCTTGCGGTAGACCCGGGTCAGATGCTGTTCCACCGTGCTGGCGGTGACGAACAACCGGTTCGCGATCTCCCGATTGGTGTAACCACGGACGGCCAGCACCGCGACCCGGAACTCCGACTCCGTCAGTGCGGTGGCCTCCTGAGACGGTTCCGGTTCCGCGGTCCCGCCGCGCAACTCCTCGGGCACCGCGAGCAGCAGACGGCACAGGGGTTCTGCCTCGCAGAGGGCCGCCATGTGCCGGGCCCGGCGGAACACCATGCGGGCCCGGCGCCGGTCGTCCAGCTCATGGTGCGCGAGGCTCAGCGCCGTCAGCACCCGGGCCTGTTCGTAGCGGTCGCCGGCCGCCTCGAACAGTTCAAGGGCTTCCGAGAGCAACTGCACCCTCCGGCCCACCGGGCCGGCGACCGCGAGGACGTACAGGGCCGTCGCCCGGCTGTGGCCGACTCCGGCGTCCGGGCGGCCGAGCTGCTCGTACAGCAGCCGCTTCACCTGGCTGTGGTTGCCCAGCCGCAGCCACGCCTCGGCCGCGCCGGTGCGCCACGGCACGGCCCCGGGCACGTCCGCGCCCCAGCTGTGCAGCAGGTCTCCGCAGGCCAGGAAGTCGGCGAGGGCGGCACGGTGATGGTCCGTCGCCAGGTAGTAGTGTCCGCGCGCATAAAGGTAGGCGAGCCCCCAGCGGGACCTGAACAGGGTCTCCGGCACCGACCAGGTCACGTACTGCGCCGCCTCGTCGAACCGGCCCAGCCGGGCGGTGGCCAGCAGCAGCGTCGCCAGGGGCAGGCCCACCGCCACGCCCCACGCATCGGGCGAGAGCAGGTCCAGCGCCTCGCGGGCCTGCTCGGCGGCAGTGGTGAGTTCCCCGAGCCGCAGCGACACCTCGGCCTTCAGGGCCAGGGCCAGTGCGCGGCTGCGGGGGGCGCTGCCCGGGGAGAGCATCAGTCGCGGTTCCTCGCACCATCGGCGGGTCTCCTCGTGCTGGCCGTCGGCCAGCAGCACGGACAGGGCAAGGAGTCCCGCCTCCTCCGACCATGGGCTGCGCCGGCTCATCCGCAGGTCGCCGAGGACCTGGACAGCACGATCGGCCACCTCTCCGGCGCGCGCGTGGGTCAGGGCGTCTGCCAGGCAGGCGGACTGGGCCAGCCACGGGTCGGTCTCGGACAGAGCCGCCGGTGCGGCGGTGGGCCGGGCGGCCAGGCGTCGTCGGCCGGCCAGCGCCGGGTACGCCCACGACAGCCACTGGTGGACCTGCTCCACGGCCGCGGTCTTGGCGTTCGTCGGCTGCCGTCCGGAGTCCAGCCCGGCGAGCACCTGGCTCGCGTCGTCCAGCCGGCCCAGCCAGAGCAGCTGCCGGACCAGGGTGACGGCGTCGCCGGGCTCAAGGTGTCCGGCATGCGCGCCTTCGATGACGCTCCCGAGATGCCGGGGCATGGACCGGTCGTCGGAGCGCCATGCCGACTGGAACAGCCGCAGCCGCACGGCGGTGCGCACGGGTTCGGCGGAGCATGCCTCCAGGGCGAGGCCGAGGCAGTCGACGGCGACCTGGTCGTCTCCGCGTGCCTCGGCGAGATCCGCCGCCTCCCGGAGCACGTGCACGGCCCCGGGATCGGCGTGGCGGGCCGCGACCAGGTGCCGGGCCACCGCGTCGGCGCGTGCCCCGAGCCTCCGTAGCGCTCGGGCGGCCGCGCGGTGGAGTTCACCGCGCTGCCGTGCGGTCAGGTCGGCCATGACGGCGCGAGGCGCGACGGGGTGGCGGAAGGCGCCGTTGTCCAACAGGCCCCCGGCCGTCATCGCCTCCAGGATGTGGTCGACGGTGTCCCCCGGCTGTCCGGTCAGTTCGGCCAGGGCCGCGGGTGTGGCGTCCGTCCCGAGTACGGCGAGGGCGATCGCGATCTCCCGGGTCGTCTCGCCCCACCGGCAGAGCTGGCCGAGCACGGCGTGCCCGTAGCCGTGCCGCCGCACCCTGCCCGCCACCTGATGGTCCTCGATCAGCGCACGCAGCAGACCGGGGTTGCCGCCACTTGCCTGGAAGAACTCGTCCGTCAACCCCTCGTACGTCGAACCGAGCCGGTCACGGACCAGGTCGGCCACCCCCGTGCGGGACAGGGGACCGACGTGGAACCGGCGCAGGTGCGGCAGGCGCAGCAGTTCGTTCCGGAACGCCGGTTTCGAGTGCGGATCCTCGTCGGCGGTCAGCACCAGGAGGACCGGGGCAGCCACCGTCCTGCGCGCCAGGGCGAGCAGAGCGCGCAGGGACTCGTCGTCCGCGTGGTGGACGTCGTCGACGCTGATCAGCAGGGGCTGCCGGGCCGCGAGGTCCAGCAGGGCACGGCTGATCTCCTGAAGCGTCTGGGCGGTGAAGTGATCCGGCCCGTCGTGCGGCCGCAGGCCACCTGCCGGCTCACCGGTGTCGTAGTAGCCCGCCAGCCGCCCGACCCGGTCGACGACCTCGGCCGGCAGAGGCACCCGCTCCAGCAGTTGGCCGAGCACGCCGTAGGGCAGCGCCTCCTCGGCCGGGGAGGAGACGGCCCGGAGCACCAGCGCGCCCGCCGCGGACGCCTCTTCGCAGACGGTGGCCAGAAGGTGCGTCTTTCCGCACGCCACCGGGCCGCCCAGGAGGGCCAGGCCACCTCTGCCCTGTGCGGCAGTGGCCTTCAGAAGACCCGCTAGCTCACGAAGGTGTGCATCTCTTTCAGCCAGTTTCATCCTACCCCCGTAGCGTCATCAAGAGAAACGCAAATCCCAGTAAGGACGCTAACAATCAGCCGCGTCGATCGATGGTGTCTCCATCCACTGGTCGGGAACTGCCGGTCCACTGGGTGCCGCGCGACCGGGGAACCGGCCTGGATACCGGCCCAAACTGACCGGTCGGCAAACTTTCAGCAAAGTAGTGAAGTTGTGACTTCGACCACAACCATTGGCTGTCGCTTGATGGTTCTTGGTTGACTACGGAACGAAGAGGTTGCATCTTTATGCAGGTCACGGGGGTAATGAGGATATGGACTGCGTCGCGAGCTTTGCCGCCGTGACTTCAGTGTGGCGTCCGCGGATCAACCCGGCCAACTTTCGATAACGAGCAAATCGGCAAATCTTCGCGCATGCGCGAGGATTGAGGGGATTGTCGTGCACTTTCGAACTCTTGGGTCACTCGAAGTCATAGGAGATGAGCAGCCGCTGCCGATCGGCGGGTTCAACCGGAAAGCCATTCTCGGCTACCTTCTCCTGAAATCGGGGGAAGTCGTCTCGGTTCGGCAGCTTGTCACAGCGCTGTGGAGCGAGAGCCCTCCACCCACTGCCCGGAAAATGGTTCAGAACGGGATATCCGGGCTGCGTCGGCTGCTTGGCGCGGGTGAACAGCAGACCGTGCAGCTGCTGACCCGGGATCCTGGATATGTGCTGCAGGTGCCGCCTGAGAGCATCGACTTCACACGGTTCGAGCACCTCGCCAGGACCGGCCGCAGCAGACTGGCTCATGGCGACGCCGCGGACGCCAGCCTGATTCTGCGCGAGGCACTGGCGCTGTGGCGCGGCCCTGCCATGGCAGACCTCGCCGAATTCGGTATCGAATGGCCTGAGCTGAACGCGCTTGAGAACGCTCGGCACGCCGCTTACGAGGACTGCGTCCAGGCCGAGCTGAGCCTGGGCCGTCACCACGAACTGGTCGGAGAACTGGAAGCGGCCTCGGCCGAGGAACCGGTCCGTGAGCGACTGTGCGGCCAGCTGATGCTCGCTCTCTACCGCTGTGGCCGCCAGTCCGACGCGCTCATGGCGTACCAACGCACCCGCTCCGCCCTGGTCAAGGGATTCGGGCTCGACCCGGGACAGGAGCTGAAGGAACTGGAGAGGCGGATCCTGCGGCGGGACGCGACCCTCGACGACCCTGACGGTGCGGCGTCGCTGCCTGCCGCCGCCGGCACCCTCCCCCGCCCACCCGAGCACTCCGGCGACTTCACCAACACCTCGGCCTTACTCGCCGAGCCGCCGACGCAGCCGGGGCTCCAGCCGGCCGCCGCACCTGCGGCGCAGACGTACGCCGCCGGGGAACGTCCCGGAGAACGCACCCACGCCAGCGTCGTGCGGGTGTCCCTGATCCCGGGCACGGCTGACGGCCTGGACCTGGACAGCGCCGACTCCGAGGAGATCGACTCCCTGGTGAAGACCGTCACCCTCGCCCTGGACGAGGAGGTCCAGCGGTTCGGTGGCACGGTGCGGATGGCCCTCAACACCTCATGGCTGCTGGTCTTCGGTATACCGCGCTCGCACGAGGACGACCCCGAGCGGGCCGTGTCCGCGGCCTGCGCCATCCGGCGTCGGCTGCGCTCGCTGCTGGACGCGCAGCCCGCGCCGGCCTGTTTCGCCACGGTGTCCCCGCGCGTCGTCGTGGCCACCGACGAGGTGGTGGCCACGTACCGAAGCTACGGCGACGAATGGCCGACCGCCATCACCGGCAAGGCTCTTTACGCCTGCGAACGCCTCCTGTCGATCGCCGACTCCGACAGGGTGCGCATCTGTGACAACACCCGGCAGAGCGTCGAGGACCGGTTCAGCTGCTCGCTCGCCGGTCAGGTGGCGGACGGCTGGGAGGTGGACGGAGCGGCCCCGCGCCGCGCGCCCCGCTCGCGGCTGCCCTTCACCGGCCGGCGGACTGACATGCAGACTCTGAGGACGGTCCTCGACCAGGTCCTGCGCCGACAGCGGCCCCAGGTGCTCACCGTCGTGGGCGAAGCCGGGCTCGGCAAGACCCGGTTGGTCGAGGAGTTCCTGCGGGGGGTCGAGGAGAGCGAAGCGCCCATCATCCAGCTGGTGGGCCGCACCCCGCCGTACGGTCACGACGTTGCGCTGAGCGCGCTCGGCGGGATACTGCGCGGGTACGCGGGAATCGACGAGTCGACCTCCCGCGCCTACGCCGAGCGGCAGCTGCGGGACGCCGTCGAACGGCTGGTCGGGCGCAACGAGAAGTGCAGCTGGCTACTGCACCGGCTGCTGCCCTGCCTGAACCCCGAGGGCGCCCATGTCGAGCCGGAGGACCGGCGCGAGTTCGGTCTGGCCTGGCGTCAGCTGGTCGAGGAGATCGCGGCCGACCGACCGTTGATCTTCGTCCTTGACGATCTGCACTGGGCCGACGAGACCCTGCTCGGCGTCATGGCAGAACTGTCCGAACACACCGGTCCCGTACCGGTGCTCCTCATCGCGACCGCACGCCCCGAGGTGCTCCAGACACGGTCCTGCTGGCGCGGCGGACGCCACGACGCCGGCACCATCACCCTGGACCGGCTCTCCGACGCCTCGATCCGGACGTTGATCTCCGCTCATGCCACGGCCGGTGGCACCGACCGGGTGCCCGTCGCACGACGGTCCGACGAGACCGACCCCGCGGCCGGCCTCATCGCCCGCATCGGCGGGAACCCGCTGTTCGCGGAGGAGTTCCTCAATCGCCGCGGCGCCGCCGGCGACCGCGCCACGCTGCCCCGTCGGATCCGGGGCGTCGTCACGGCCCGGCTGGACATGCTGTCCCGGTACGAGCGCGCCATGCTGCGGGACGCGGCCGTGCTGGGCGACCGGCTGTGGACCGGAGCGGTGGCCGCAGTGAGCGGCCAGGACCGCGGCGATGTCGGCAACACCCTCAAGCGCCTTGAGGCCAAGGGATTCCTGCAGCGGGTCAGGTACGGCAGTGTCGAGGGGGACGAGGAGTACGTCTTCACACAGGCCGTCGTCCAGGAGGTCGCGTACGGTCAGTTGACCCGCCGCGCCCGTGCCGAGAAGCACTGGCGGGCCACCGACTGGCTGGCCGCCCTGCCGGCGGACCGCGCCGGGCTGCTGCCGCACCACTTCGAGCAGGCCGTCGCCCTGGGACAGAAGACCGAGCTGTCCGAGCACACCGCGCGGTGCTTGAGTCTGCGCGCCCAGCACGCCTTGGCGCAGGCCGGACAGCGAGCCCTGGCCGAGGGGGCCTACGAGGCGGCGGCACTGTGCCTGCACAGCGCGATCGGCCTGTGCCCGCCGCTGCACCCGGAGCGCCAGCGTCTGCTGTCCCTGTACCGCCAGTCTCTGGCACCTCACAGGGCCCGGCAACGCCACCGCGGCCCCCGGCCTCTGCCGGGCACCGGTATCTCCGAGGAAGAGGCGTGTCCGGCGAACGCCTAGTCGGAGGACCAAGGTCCGGCGGAGCAGGCTGACTGCCTGGCGGCGGCCTGTGCTTCGCGAGGTGGCGGCGGGCGTGATTCCTGCGGGTGTCGCGGCCGCCGGCCTCCTTCAGAGGCCGACCCCCCTGGCCAGGAGCACCGCGCCGTGCAGGGAGGAGAGGCCGCCGAGGGCCGCCTCGCGCACGGTAACGCGTCGGCCGGAGCGGGCCAGACGTGCCACCGCCCGAGCCACGCCATCGGTGAAGCCAGGGATACCGCGGGCGAACCCGCCGCCGATCACGGCCACATCGAGCGCCAGCAGCTCGCTCACCCCGACCACTGCCGCGGCGACCGCCTCACAGCTCTCCCCGACGGCCTCGACCGCCCAGCCGCTTCCGTCGGCGAGGGCTCCGGCCAGCTCCTCGAACGAGACGTCCGTTCCCCGCAGTCGTGTCGCGCGTCGCAGCGTCGCGGGGCCGGAGGCCGCTGCCTGGACGCATCCTTGGCGGCCGCAGGTGCAGACGGGTCCCGAGCGGTCGACGACCAGATGACCCAGCTCGCACGAGCCACGTCCCCATCCGGGCAGTGGTCGGCCGGTCACGAGCACCCCGCCGGCTATCCCCGTGCCCACACCGACGTAGACCACATCCTGGAAGCCCGCCGCGCGGGCCTCCGCGAGCGCCGCAAGATCGCCGTCGTCGGCCCAGTTCACCTGGGCGCTCGGAAACAGCGCGTGCAGCGCCGAGCCCAGGTCGAGCCCGGTCCATGACGGCCGGTTGGGCCAGCCGACGACCCGCCCCTCTGCATCGACGGACGCCGGCATCGCCACCCCGACGGAGAGGATCGGCCGCCGCCAGCGCTCACGCAGGGCTGCGGTCCACTCGGCCAGCGCCGTAAGATCCGCCGACCAGCCGGGCCCGTCCGCCGCGGCGGGCCGCCGGGGCCAGCGGAATGAGATCTCGCAGGGCTCCAGGCCCTCGCCCTCGGCGCGAAGGGCGACCTTGGTGCCGCCTACGTCGATACCGAGAAAACTCATCGGCTCTCCTGCGTCCGGGCCGTTTCGGTGAGCACGGCTGCCACTGTGTCCGCCACCGCCGCGGTCCGCTGTTCCACGTAGAAGTGACCCCCCTGGAACACCCGCAGGTCGAAGCGGGTCGTCGTGTGCTCGCGCCAGGCGGCCACATCGTCCACCGAGACCCGTGGGTCGGACTCCCCGGCCAGACCGATGACCGGACAGCCGACCGTGGCGCCCGGCTGGCAGGCGTACGTCTCCAGGGCCCGGTAGTCCGCGCGCACCACGGGAAGATACAGACGCAGCAACTCCTCCTCGCGCAGCAGCCGTTCGTCAGTACCGCCCAGCGCCCGCAGCTCGGCCAGCAGCTCCGCGTCGTCGAGCAGGTGCACCCGCTCGTACGGCGGCCTGGCGGGAGCACGCCGTGCGGAGACGAACAGAGCCGACACGGGCCGGTTCTCACGTTCCAGGAGGCGGGCCGTTTCGAACCCGACCAGCGCGCCCATACTGTGGCCGAAGAGCGCGAGCCGACGGTCCGCCAGCGGTTCGAGAGCTTCCGCGACCCGGCGCGCCAGCGTCGGCAGGTCCGCCACGGGCTCCTCCCGGTAGCGGTCCTGCCGCCCCGGATACTGGACCGCCATCACCTCGATCCGTCCCGACAGTTCACCCGAGAGCGCCTGGTAGTAACTCGCGGACCCGCCCGCGTGCGGCAGCACGACCAGCAACGGGGCATCCGGGGGTGCGGAGTGGAAGCGCCGAAGCCAGGTGCCGGGTTCCACGGTCTGTGCACTCATGTACGGCCTTGTCTGTGGCGGTCTGTCACGTGTCCGTCGGGGTGGGTGGGAGTGGGGGGATGGCGCACGGGTGGCCCGGTCAGCTGTCGACGCTCCCCGCTCGGGCCACCCGGGAGATCAGCGCGCGGGCGCCGAGCCGGTAGCCGAGCGGGCCGAGGCCCACGATCACGCCGGACGCGAGCGGGGCGATCACGGACTCGTGGCGGAAGGTCTCCCTCGCCCAGACGTTGGACAGGTGCACCTCGATCCAGGGGTGCGGATAGCTCGCGAGGGCGTCGCGCAGGCTCCAGCCGGCGATCATGAGCGCTCCCGGATTGACGACCGCGCCCACGGTGTCGTGGCTGTCGTGGATCGCTCGTACGAGATCACCCTCGGAATCGCTTTGCACGGACCGAACATCCCAACCGGCCTCCGCCACCTCCTCGGCCACCCATTTCTCCAGGTCCTGGAGGGTGGCGGTCCCATATATCTCCGGTTCACGTCGGCCGAGGATTCCCAGGTTGGGACCGTTCAGCAGCAACATGGCAGCCATCTTTCACCTCTCGCCGTCAATCAGCAGATCACCCGACCCACTTTCGGCTGCTGCTGTTATAGCAGGACCGCATTCACTCCACCGGAATTCCCGCTGGACTCGGAAACCTGAGGGGGAATATAGGGGTAGGGCAGGGGGTTCGGGTGCGTGCGTACTCACTGCTCTCGGGGCATCTGCGCCAGACAGCCGGCGACGTCCTTCTCCGGCACATCGGTCACCAGTTCCGCGCCGTGCGGGCCGTCGAGGACGAAGCCGAGGCCGGCCACCGCCTTCTTGTCGAGCCGCATCAGGGCGATCAGCCGGCTGTCGTCCACGTCGGCGGGCAGCCTCGTGGGCAGGCCGTACCCCGCCACGACCGTGCGGTGCTCCTCGCGTCGCGCCGCGTCGATCCGGCCGAGCCTCTCGGCGAGCCGGCCGGCGAACACCGTGCCGACGGCTACGGCCTCGCCGTGCCGGAGCCGGAAGTCGGTCGCCGTTTCGAGAGCGTGGCCGAGCGTGTGGCCATAGTTCAGCACATGCCGCAGCCCGGAGTCCCGCTCGTCGGCCATGACGATCTCCGCCTTGCGCGCCACGCTCGCGGTGATCTGCTCGACGAGCGGCAGCCGGTGGATGCCCTCGACGCCGATGAAGTGGCAGCGGGCCAGCTCGCCGTAGCCGTTGACGCGTTCCCGGTGCGGGAGGGTCTCCAGGTAGTCGGTGTCGCACAGGACCGCCCGCGGCTGCCAGTAGGCGCCCACGAGGTTCTTGCCCTCGGGGAGGTTCACGGCCGTCTTGCCGCCGATACTCGCGTCGACCTGCGCCAGCAGCGACGTCGGCAGATGGATCACCTGCACCCCGCGGTGGAAGAGGGCGGCGCCCAGCCCCACCGTGTCCGTCGTCGTACCGCCGCCGCACGAGACCACCACATCGTGACGGGTCAGCCCGAAGTCGGCGAAAGCCCGGCACAGCTCGATCACCGTGTCCCAGTTCTTGTGCCGTTCCCCGTCCCGCGCACGCAGCGACAGGTAGGGGATGCCGGGATCAGGCGTCCACTCCTCGGGACGGGCGGAGACCACCACCGCCTTGCGGGCGCCGGTCGCGGCGACGAGCTCGGCCAGTGAGTGCCGCACCCCCGGGCCCACGCGCACGCAGTACGAACGTTCGCCCAGACCGACGTCGATCTGCCGGTACGAGTCCTTGATCTGCACCGCATCCATCGTGCTTCCCCCTATGCCGACTGCAGTTCCGGAACGGGCACGGCGGGCGCCGCACGCAACGCCGCACGCACGGCCCGGGCAGCGAAGGCTTCCGTCGCCGCCGGAATGCCCAGGCGTGCGTGCGTCTCGCGCGCATGCCGGAACAACAGGTAGTTCACGGGCGGAGCCGCACCGGCGTCCCCCGGGACCAGAGCGCGGGTGGCACGCACGTAATCCCGCCAGGACGTCTCTTCGTGCTCGCCGCGCCAGATGTCCTCGGACTGCTCCGAAACCTGCTCCGCGACGTGCCGATCGGCCAGCTGGGCGATCCGGGTCCGTTCCCCCGGGGACAGTTCCGTCGCCCGGGACTCCCAGTACAGGAACAGGAAGCCGAGTCGGTGCGCGTCCGGGACCAGACCGGCCAGAGTGCGCAGATGCAGCAGGGCCAGCGACCGCTGCGTGTCCTCGGGCAGCCCCCCGTCCCGCAGGGCCGCGAGCGCCAGGTCGCTGGAGGCCGAGGCGAGTGCCACGGTGAGCCCCTCGGCCGCGGGCGAGCCGCTGAACGCGCCTGCCGGCACGCCGGGCGGGGAGCCGAACGACCAGGTCGACGGAGAGCCACCCCCCTCACGTCCACGCAGCCGGTCCGCCGTGTCCGTCAGGACGGAGTCGTGCGAGTGGAACCACACGTCCACCACCAGCGCCCCGCCGTCCTCCCTCCGGTGGAAGAACCACCGACTGCCGGGGTCCGCCGCGCGCAGTGCGGCCACCGCCTCCGGAAGTCCGGGAGGAATTACGGAACGTGCTTCCGGTATTGACCTTTCCGCTGTGCGGAGATGATAGTTCGCCCACCTGCGAGACATTCTTGAGCCTCCAGAATTCTTGTCCGCTGCAACCACTCCCAGATGCTAGGCGCAACGCACCCACGGCTTTCGGAGATCCCCGAATGAAGGGGGTCCGGCAGTGCACTTAGGGACCATATAGGGGGGTCGTCAGGGGGTTTTCCAAAGCGGTGTCCGGCGATACTCGCTGTGCCGTCCTGCCGCATTCCCGCACAGCAGAGGAGCTTCACCATGTACGACGTCGATGCCTATCTGGCGCACTTGGGACACAGCGGACCGGTCGAGCCCACCGTCGGAACACTTCGGAGTCTTCACAAGAAGCACCTCATGACAGTGCCGTTCGACAATTCGGTCAACGCGGAGCGGGGTGACTACATATGGGACTACGTGGAGATCGATGTCGACCAGGCGTTCGACAGCCTGATCCGCGGCGGTGGCGGCGGCACCTGCTTCGAGCTCAGCGGCCTGTTCCGCCGTCTGCTGACCGACCTCGGCTATCAGGTGGACATTCTCGCGGCCGGCGTACGCGGCCCGGACGGCGGGTTCGGCCCCGACCTGGAACACCTCTTCACCGGCGTCCACATCGACGGCTCCGTCTGGCTGGCCGATGTCGGCTTCGCCGGCCCGTCGTTCATCGAACCGGTCCGGGTCGATGCGGAACCGCAGGACCAGTACGGCTGTTCCTACCGGGTCGTCACGCATCCGCAGGACGAGCGATACCTGGTGCTGGAGCGCAGGGCCATCGGCACGGACTGGCAGCCGGTGTACCGGTTCCGGCTCCGGCCACGCACACTGGCGGAGTGGAAGCGTGACCCGTCCCAGTCCGAGGTCCTGAACCCGGAGTGGAACTGGGCCGGAGAGCTCGTGTCCAACACGACCGTGATCCGCTCCCGGGCCTTCGACACGGGCCAGATCATGCTGGTCGGCCGGCGCTGCCTGACCGTGGACAACGGCCGTGAGGAGTTCAAGGTCCTGGTCAAGCGGGAGGATTACGACGCCACGGTCGGCACGATCCTGCGCCAGGCGGTGTGACGTGACGGTGCACAAGGACGACTCCGCGCGGTCCGCCCAGCTCGCGGCGGAGGACGTCGACGTCGACGTCCTCGTCGTCGGCTACGGGCCGGTGGGCCAACTGCTCGCCGTCCTGCTGGCGGAGAAGGGCCACAAGGTCGGCGTCATCGAACGGTGGCCCAGCGCCTATCCGCTGCCCCGGGCCGTCGCCTTCGACGGGGAGGCTGCCCGGATTCTCGCGGCGGCCGGAGTCAGCGACTGCTTCGCCCGGATCGGCGAATCGTCCCGGGACTACACCGTCACCAACCTCGCCGGCGACGTCCTGCTGCGCCACGACGCCGAGGACACCTACCGCAACGGGTGGCCGGACTCCACCTCGATGTACCAGCCCGGCCTGGAGGCGGCGCTCACGGAACGCGGTGCGAGCCTGCCCGGCCTGCGCCTGTTCCGCGATCACGAGGCGGTACTGCTGGAGGAGGACGGCGATCGCGTCACCGTCGAAGCGATCGAGGGAGCCACGGGACGGCGGCGCCGGTTCACGTCCGGCTGGGTGCTGGGCTGCGACGGAGCGAACAGCTTCGTCCGCGCCTCGGTGAACCCACAGTTCACGGACTACGGCCTGCACCACGAATGGCTCGTCTGTGACGTGGTGCTGCACGAGGACCGCACATTCGAGCACAACAACCTGCAACTCGCCGATCCGGGCCGGCCCCGGGTCGCGGTGTCCGCGGGACCGGGCCACCGCCGCTGGGAGTTCATGCGTATGCCGCAGGACGACCCCGAGACGTTCAACTCCGAGGAAAAGGCGTGGGAGTTGCTCCGGCTGTTCGACGTGCATCCCGGCAACGCGACCCTGGACCGCTTCACCTCGTACACCTTCCGGGCGCGGCTCGCGGACCGGTGGCGCTCCGGACGTCTGCTGATCGCCGGTGACGCCGCCCACCTCATGCCGCCCTTCGCCGGGCAGGGCATGTGCTCCGGCCTGCGCGACGCGGCCAACCTCGCCTGGAAGCTGGACCTGGTGCTGCGCGGGGTCGCGGGGGACGGGCTGCTCGACACGTACACGCCGGAACGCCGATCGCACGTGCAGAAGTCCATCATCATGTCGGTGAACCTGGGCAAGGTCATCTGCATGACCGACGCCAAGGCGGCGGCGGACCGGGACACGGTGATGCTGGCGTCCCGCAAGCGCGGCATCGGCGCTCAGCGTCCACAGACCGTGCTGGAGCGGCTGAAGGACGGCGTGGTGCTTCGGGACGCCGACGAAAGGCCGGTCGGCCTGGCCGGGCATCTGGCCCCGCAGGGCCGGGTGGCCGGTGCCCGGGGCACCGGGCGCTTCGACGAGATCGTGGGCACCGGCTTCGTCCTGTTGACCACTCAGAACCCGGCCGGCCTGACGGAAGGCGTCCTCGACGCCGGCCACCGCGCGTTCCTGGCGGACCTCGGCGTGACCACCGTGCGCGTGCTGCCCGCCGGCACGCCCCTGGAGGATCTCGGCGCGGACGACGTCGTGGACGTCGACCAGGTCTACCTGTCCTACCTGGCCGAACAGTCGGCCACCGTGGCTCTCGTCCGCCCGGACTTCTACCTGTTCGGAGCGGTGGAGCACGTCTCAGGACTGCCGGCGCTCCTCGAGAGCCTACGGCAACAGACGGCCGCAGTGGCCGTCGCCGGCTGACACCCGCCCCTTCTCCTGCCGGACATTTCGAGCCGGTCGCCCGCCGATGCGCACCGGCGGACGACCGCGCGCCCTTCCTCTGCACAGGACGGTCCCCATGAACCAGCTCATCCCGCCCTCGTCCAAGGACCGGTCGCGGCCGGCGGATCCCGCCGTGCCGCCCGGGCTCCCCGAGGATGTGGCGCAGCGGCTCACCGATGCGCTGGGCCGCCCTGCGGCCCAGCAGCCCGACTGGCCCGACCCGGCGCACACGCATGCCGTGCGCACCGCGCTGGCGAGCGCTCCGCCGCTCACCTCGCCCGCCGAAGTGGACCGGCTGGGCGTCCAGTTGGCCCGGGTGGCGCGAGGGGAGGCGTTCCTGCTCCAGGGCGGAGACTGCGCGGAGACCTTCGACGGCAACACCGAGTCCCACGTCCGGGGCACCCTCCGGGTCCTCACGCACATGAGTCTCGTCCTCGCCTACGGCACCGGCCTTCCCGTGGTCAAGGTGGGCCGGATCGCCGGACAGTACGCCAAGCCGCGCTCCAACGGCACGGACGCCCTCGGCCTGCCGGTGTACCGGGGTGACATCGTCAACTCACCGCTGCTGACGCCCGAGGCCAGGGCTGCGGACCCGGAACGCATGCTGCGTGCCCACAGCGAATCCGCGATCACCCTCAACCTGGTGCGCACCCTGCACCGGGACAGCGCGCTCGACATGGAGCAGGTGCGCGACTGGAACGAAGAGTTCGGGCGTTCCTCGGCCGACGGCCGGCACGAGGAGCTCGCCTCGCGGATCGGGCGCGGGCTGGGTCTGCTCTCCGCCTGGGGCACCGACCCGGGCGGCGCCGAGACCGCCGAGGTCTTCACGAGTCACGAGGCGCTGCTGCTGGACTACGAGCAGCCCCTGCTGCGGCCGCACCGCACGGCGGCCGGGACGACTCGACTGTACGCGCTCTCGTCCCACATGCTGTGGATCGGCGAGCGCACCCGTCAGCTGGACGGCGCCCACATCGCGCTCGCCGAGCTGCTGGCCAACCCGATCGGGGTCAAGCTGGGCCCTGGTACGACCCCCGCCCAGGCCCTGGAGTACGTCGAGCGGCTCGACCGGCAGCGGGTGCCGGGGCGGGTCACCCTCATCAGCCGTATGGGCAGCGACCGCATCCGGGACGTGCTCCCCCCGATCGTCGAGCGGGTCACCGCCTCCGGGCACGAAGTGGTGTGGCAGTGCGACCCGATGCACGGCAACACCCACGAGTCCCCGAGCGGGTACAAGACCCGCAGCTTCGAGCGGATCCTCGCCGAGGTCGAGGGCTTCTTCGAGGTGCACCGGCAGCTGGGCACCCACCCCGGCGGCATCCACGTCGAGCTCACCGGTGACGACGTGACCGAGTGCCTCGGCGGCGCCCAGGAGATCGACGACCTCGCGCTGGCCGGCCGCTACGAGTCGGTCTGCGACCCGCGACTCAACGCCGGCCAGTCCCTGGAACTCGCCTACCTCATCGCCGACATGCTGGAACGTCAGGCCGACAGCGGTATCGGGCGGGCGGGAGCCACCGCTTCCTGATCGACCGCATGTGCGGCGTCGTACGCGGCATGGGCGCGGGCGATGTCGCCGCTGTGCAGCTTGGCCCAGTCGACGAGGGCCAGGAGGGTCTCGTACAGCTCAAGGGCCATCTCCGTGCACTCGTACTCGACCCTGGGCGGGACGGTCGGGTAGACGGTGCGCACCAGCAGCCCCTCACGCTCCAGCTTGCGCAGATTGAGGGTGAGCATGCGGCGGCTGATGCCCTCGATGCCACGCTCCAGATCGGTGAAGCGCACCGGTCCCTTGGCCGCGGCGACGAGGATGCCGATGGCCCACTTGCCGGCCACACGGTCCAGGACCTCGCTCACCGGGCACGCCGGGTTGTCCACCTGCTCTGTCACATCGATGTGACTCCGGGACATAAAAGTGCCTCCTTCCGCAGGCCCTGATGGTTACACAAGATGGAGTCCGTAACAAAGTGAACCCCAAGAAAGGGAGTCCCATGTCCGCTCAGGCCGTGCCCGCACGGGCAGGCAGCGGTGCCTCTCGCTGGCTCGCGCTGGCGATCCTCTGCGCCGGCCAGCTGATGGTGATCCTCGACGGCACCATCGTGAACGTGGCGCTGCCGTCCATCCAGGAGAGTCTGGGCTTCTCCCCGTCGAACCTCGGCTGGGTCGTCAACGCCTACCTGATCCCCTTCGGCGGCCTGTTGCTGCTCTCGGGGCGGTTCGGCGACCTCTTCGGGCGCAAGCGCGTCTTCACCACCGGCCTGGTCGTGTTCACCCTGGCCTCCCTGCTCTGTGGCCTGGCGCAGAACTCGGCCATGTTGCTGGTGTCCCGCTTCGTCCAGGGCGTGGGCGGTGCCGTGACGTCCTCGGTCACGCTCGCCATGGTCGTCACCATGTTCACCGAGCCCAAGGAGCGGGCCAAGGCGATCGGTGTCTACAGCTTCGTGCAGTCCGCGGGCGGTACCCTCGGCCTGCTGCTGGGCGGTGTGCTGACGCAGACCATCAGCTGGCACTGGATCTTCTTCGTGAACGTCCCGATCGGCGCCGTGGCCGTCCTCATGGCCCAGCGCAACCTGCGGGCCGAGGACGGCGCGGGCAAGGGCAAGAGCACGGACGCGCTCGGCGCCGTGCTGATCACGGCCGCGCTCATGCTGGCCGTCTACACCATCGTCGAGGCGGCCGACTACGGCTTCGGTTCCGCCCACACCCTCGGCTTCGGCCTCGCCACCCTGGTCCTGCTGGCGACGTTCGTGGTGCGCCAGGCCAAGGCCCAGGACCCGCTGCTGCCGCCCCGGATGTTCAAGTTCCGCAACGTCTCCGGTGCGTTGGGAACGCACACCCTCATGATCTCCGGCATGTTCAGCTTCCAGTTCCTGGCCGTGCTCTACATGCAGAACGTGCTCGGCTTCGACGAGGTGCAGACAGGCTTCGGCGTGGTTCCCGTCTCGCTGCTGATCGGCCTGATGTCGCTGTTCCTCGCCCCACGCCTCATCGCGAAGGTCGGCCCCCGGCCCGTACTCCTCGTGGCGCTCGTGCTCATCTCCGGCGGTCTGGGCATCCTGGGCCAGATCTCCCCGCACGGCGCCTACTTCACCGACGTCTTTCCGGCGACCGTGCCGCTCGGCATCGGCTTCGGCCTCGCGATGCCGTCGCTGGCCGGCCTGGCCATGTCCGGTGCCACTCCCCAGGACTCGGGTCTGGCCTCCGGCATGTTCAACACCATGCAGCAGGTCGGGGCCTCCCTCGGCCTCGCCGTCCTCAGCACCCTGGCCGCCTCGCACACCAGCACTCTGCTGGGCGAAGGCACCGCCCGACCCGAGGCTCTGACCGGCGGCTACCAGCTCGCCTTCCGAGTCGGCTCCTGCTTCGTCCTCGGCGCCCTCGTGGTGGCCGCGACCGTGCTGCGCAACCCGCCCCGGCCTGGGAACGCCCCGGCCGCGCGCCCGAGCGCCTCCCGGGCGGCGGAATCGGACACCGCCTCGGCGTGAGCCTTCTGTCCCCGAGTCGTTCCCGTCTTCGCGTACCCGGGTACGAGGCGCGGACGTCACGGGTGACGCTGGCGTCATCCCGTGCGCGCGGTGGCCGCAAAGGTGCAGCTCAGTACGAGGTAGGGGTGA
>NZ_JBFAXI010000130.1:0-19408 GCF_040680735.1 Streptomyces sp. NPDC051987
CGGCCACGACGGCGCCGCGGTCGACACACGGCGGGTCGCCTAGTAGGCACTCCTCAGCGCCTGTTCGAGGATCGCCGCGCCCTCCTCCGCCTCCGCCACCGTCAGGGACAGCGGCGGGGCGATGCGCAGGGCGCTCGTGTTGTGGCCGCCGCCCTTGCCGATCAGGAGGCCGGCCTCCCTGGCCGCCTCCAGGACCGCCGAGGCGGACGCGGGGTCGGCCTCGTCGGTGCCGGGCCTGACCAGCTCGACGCCGATCATCAGGCCGCGGCCCCGTACCTCCCGTACGCCGGGCAGTTGCGCGGCGACCGAGCGGAGGCGCTCGATGAGGAGGCCGCCGACGCGGCGGGCGTTGCCCTGGAGGTCGTGTTCCAGGAGGTAGGAGAGGTTGGCGAGGCCCGCGGCCATGGTGATCTGGGTGCCGCCGAAGGTGGAGATGCTGTTGGAGTCCAGACAGTTCATGATCTCGGAGCGGGCCACCACGCCGCCGATGGACATGCCGTTGCCGATGCCCTTGGCGAAGGTGAGGATGTCCGGCGGGCCGCTCTGGCCGTGCGCCTGCCAGCCCCAGAAGTGCTCGCCGGTACGGCCCCAGCCGGTCTGCACCTCGTCGGCGATCCAGAGGATGCCCTGCTCCTGGAGGACCTTGCGGAAGGCCGCGTAGAGCCCGTCGGGCGGGGAGGTGAAGCCGCCGACGCCCTGGATGGGCTCGGCGATCAGCGCGGCCGGCGCGCGGGTGTGTCCGAGGAGGTCGCGCAGGTCGGCGACGCAGGCCGCGATGAAGTCACGGTCGTTCAGCTCGGCGAACGGGCCGCGGGTGCGGACGCCGCCGTGGACGTACAGCGTCTGCAGCGGGGAGAGGGAGGTCGGGGACCAGCCCTTGTTCCCGGTGATGCCGACCGAGCTGAAGGACCGGCCGTGGTAGCTGTTGCGCATCGCCAGGACGGTGTTGGTCCGGCGGTAGGTGGTGGCGAGCAGCAGGGCGGTGTCGTTGGCCTCGGTGCCGGAGGTGGTGAAGAAGACCCGGGCGTCCGGGATGCCGCTCAACTGGGCGATGCGCTCGGCGAGTTCGACCATGGGGCGGTTGAGGTAGAGCGTGGAGGAGTGGATGATCCGGCCGGCCTGCTCGCTGACCGCCTTGGTCACCTCGGGCAGCGCGTGCGCGGTCATCGTGGTGAGGATGCCGCCGAAGAAGTCGAGGTAGCGGTTGCCGTCCGCGTCCCACACGTGCCGGCCCTCGCCGTGCGTGATCTCCAGCGGCTCGTCGTAGTACAGGGCCAGCCAGTCGGGCAGGACCTGGCGGTGGCGGGCGAAGAGGTCGTTCACGGCTGTACCAGCCCTTCGTAGGCGTCGGGGCGGCGGTCGCGGTAGAAGGCCCACTGCTGCCGCACTTCCTCGATCAGGTCGAAGTCGAGGTCACGGACGACGAGTTCCTCGCCCTTGTCGCTCGCCACCTCTCCCACGAACTGCCCACGTGGATCGACGAAGTAGCTCGTCCCGTAGAAGTCGTTGTCCCCGTACTCCTCCTGGCCCACCCGGTTGATGGCGGCGACGAAGTACTCGTTGGCCACTGCGGCGGCCGGCTGCTCCAGCTGCCAGAGGTGCGACGAGAGTCCGCGGTGGGTGGCTGACGGGTTGTACACCAACTGGGCGCCGTTGAGGCCGAGTTCCCGCCAGCCCTCCGGGAAGTGGCGGTCGTAGCAGATGTACACCCCGACCTTGCCGACGGCGGTGTCGAAGACCGGCCAGCCCAGGTTTCCGGGCTTGAAGTAGTACTTCTCCCAGAACCCCTTGACCTGCGGGATGTGGTGCTTGCGGTACTTGCCGAGGACGGTGCCGTCGGCGTCGATCACGGCGGCGGTGTTGTAGTAGAAGCCGGACTGCTCCACCTCGAAGACCGGGACGACGATCACCATGCCCGTCTCACGCGCGAGTTCCCGCATACGACTGACCGTCGGGCCGTCCGGGACCGGCTCGGCCCAGCGGTAGTGCTCGGGTTCCTGGACCTGGCAGAAGTAGGGGGCGTTGAAGACTTCCTGGAATCCGATGATCTTCGCACCCTGGCGGGCCGCCTCGCGGGCGTACTCCTCGTGTTTCGCCACCATGGACTCGGTGTCGCCGGTCCAGGTGGCCTGGACCAGAGCGGCGCGTACGACGTTGGCCATGAGCTGCTCCTTCTACGCCCGTAGAGGGTCGAAAGTAAGCGTCCTTGGAGTCCTTGCCAAGACCATCGTCGTTAAGCCGCGGAGTCGATCCCGTTTCTTACCTGGCTGGCGGATGCGGGGGCCGCTCGGGGGCGCCGGTCAGGACGCGAGGCCCGCCACCCGCAGCGCGTGCAGCAGATCCCAGTGGCACCGGTCGGACACCGCCTGGGCGGAGCCGAGGAGCAGCGGCACCAGGCGCCGCGGATCCGGTTCCGCGCTCTGCGCCGCCTCCTCCGGGGTGCGGACCTGGACGTAGGTGTCCAGCAGGGCCCGGACCTCGCGGTGGCGGCCCTCCGCGTCCAGGGCGAGGACGGCCTCGCCGATCTCGGCGGCGGGGCGGGCGACGCCCTGACGCAGGATCTGCCGGCCGTCCTCGGTCCGTCCCGCCGCGGTCAGCGCGTCGGCGGCCGCGACGAGCCGGGCGGGCGGCAGCGAGGCCGTCTCCCACAGCAGCGTGGCCCAGTCGGCGCCGAGGCCGGACCGCTGGAGGGCGTCCGCGAGCAGCGGGAACCGGGCGGCGGGCCAGTGCGCGACCTCGGCCAGCAGCGCGTGCGCCTCGCCGGTGCGGCCCTGCGCCCGCAGCCCTTCGAGCCGCTCCACGGCCGCCGCCACGGCCGGCCCCGCCTCCTCGTCGGGCTGGGGTGCCACCGGTTCCGTCCGCACCGGCGCCTCGTCGGCCCCGGCGAACCGGGCCCCGCGCGGGGTACGCCGGCCGGTGGCGGCCACGGGCACGGACGCCTCCGGCACCGGCGGTACGACGGCGGGCGCGGCCACGTCCTCGGTCATCCCGGCGAACCGGGCACTGCCCCGCCGCCGCTTGCGCTGTTTGGCCGGGGCCACGGCGGGCTCCGGGACGGCGGCCGGGGCCGAGGCGGCGGCGGAGTCCTGGACGGCGGCGGCAGCCGGGGCGGAGCCCGGCGCGGGGGCGGGGGCCGGGGTCGGGTCCGTCGCTTGGGCCGAGGCGGATGCGTGCGCGGGGGCGGATGCGTGCGCCGGGTCCGCCGCATGGGCCGAGGCAGGCGCGAGGGCCGGGTCCGCCGCATAGGCCGAGGCAGGTGCGGAGCCCGGGTCCGCCGCGTGGGTCGAGGCAGGTGCAGGGGACGGGGCAGACGCGTGGGCCGGAGCCTGGGACTGGGCCTGTGATGGGGACTGAGCTCGGGGCTGTCGGAGGGGCGCGCCGGGGGTTCGGTCCCGTAGGCGGGCGACGAGTTCGGTCCGGCGCTGCAGGTTCGCCATCCGGGCCCTCAGTTCGGCGCACCGGGCGGTGGCCCGTTCGTGGTCGTCGCGGGCCCAGGCGAGGTCGATGTGCAGGGCTTCCGCCTGCTCACGGGAGTGTGCGGCGTCGAGGGCCCGGTCGAGCTGGGCCAGCCGTTCGGCGGCGTACCGCTGCGCGCGGAGGCTGACGTCGAGGCGGTCGCCCAGGTCCTCGCGGGCGCCCGGCCGCGTGTCGTACGCGGCGATCGCGTCCGCGTGCAGCCGACGGGCCCGCTCGGCCTCGCGGGCGGCGGCCTCGGCGCCGTACCCGGTCGCGAGGTCCTGGAGCAGCGCCTCCACGACGTCCCAGGGCGGCACGTCGCGACCGGCGAGGCAGGCCTGCATACCGTCGGGGTCGCGCTGCCAGAAGACGGCGCACCAGCCGCCGCCCTGGTCGAGACGCGCCAGCAGGCCGTCCAGGTAGTTCGCGAACTCCCGCACCCGGCCCGGGAGTTGATCCACAGCCATCGCTCGACTCCCGCCAGACCGGAACACTCCGGCTCCGTAGGCAACACCAGTCGTGTTACGGGGCTGCTACGGGGAGTTTTCGGCGGGAGTGCGGAGCCCTCATTGCCTGATCTTGACCGATAGGCGTCACGCCACGACCAGGGCGCAGCGCTCCACCAGGTCGTCCATCGACAGGCCGAGCGCGCGGGCCAGCGCGGCGACGGTGAAGAAGGCGGGGGTCGGTGCCCGCCCCGTCTCGATCTTACGGAGGGTCTCGGCGGAGATGCCCGCCGCGGCCGCCACCTCCGTCATGCTCCGGCCGCCGCGCGCGTCGCGCAGCAACCGCCCGAGCCGCTCGCCGCGTTCACGCTCTTCCGGGGTGAGAGGGGTGCGCACCATGCCGTCATTCTAACCCGGTCGAGAAAACCGGTATATTAATTGGCATGGTGGAACTGAAGACGGACACATCGATCGACGCCATGTACGCCTCCGGGCAGGTCGTCGGGCGGGCCCTGACGGCGGTACGGGAGGCCGCGGACATCGGCGTCTCCCTGCTCGAACTGGACGAGGTGGCGCGCGGGGTGCTGCGCGAGGCCGGGGCCTCCTCCCCCTTCCTCGGCTACCGGCCCTCGTTCGCACCCACCCCGTTCCCCGCCGTCATCTGCGCGTCCGTGAACGACGCGATCGTGCACGGCATCCCGACCGGCTACCGGCTGCGCGACGGCGACCTGGTCTCCATCGACTGCGGCGCGGTGCTGGACGGCTGGGCGGGCGACTCGGCGATCAGCTTCACGGTCGGCAGGCCGCGACCGGCGGACGTGCGGCTGGTCGAGACGGCCGAGCGGGCGCTCGCGGCGGGCATCGCGGCGGCGGTCGTCGGCAACCGCATCGGCGACATCGCGCACGCGGTCGGCCGGGTCTGCCGGGACGCCGGCTACGGCATCCCGCAGGACTTCGGCGGCCACGGCATCGGCCGTCGTATGCACGAGGACCCCGGGGTGCCGAACGAGGGCCGCCCCGGCCGTGGTCTGCCGCTGCGGCACGGCATGGTCCTCGCGATCGAGCCCATGCTGATCGGCGGTGGCCGGGACGGCTACCACGCGGCGGCGGACGGCTGGACCCTGCGCACGAACGACGGCTCGCGGGCCGCTCACGCGGAGCACACCGTGGCGATCACGGAGTCGGGCCCGCGGATTCTGACGGCCAGGACCTGAGAACCGGCCCGCCGGCCGCCGGTGCCCCGCCGCCCGCCTCCTCCGCCCCTCTGTCCCTCCGCCCCCTGCCCTCCCGGCCTCCGCCGCGGGTCGACGGCGAGCCAGCCGCGGGTCGACGGCGAGCAAGCCGCGGGTCGACGGCGAGCCAGCCGCGGGTCGACGGCGAGCCAGCCGCGGGTCGACGGCGAGCCAGCGGCGGTGCGACGGCGGCTCTGGCCGCTCACCGGGGCGCCGCCGATCACGTGACGCGGTGCGCGCCGCGCACCGGCGGATTCCGGGACCGGCCGGTGCCGCGTCCCGTCGGCGAACCCTCTCCGCGGCCGGCCGGCCGCGGCCCGCGCACCGCGGTGGCGGGCGCCGGACCGCCACCCGAACGGCTGGACGTGCCCCCCTCCGGCGGGCGTGCGAAGGTGGTGTGACCGGGCCCTGCAGGGGCACCCGCGTGGGCCGGCACGTCGACCAGCGAGCGCGTCCCGCCAGGCGCCGGGACGCCGGAACGGAACGAACGCTCATGACCAGCGGTTACCCCGGACCGGACAACTTCGGACAGGATCCTTTCGGAGAGTTCCTCGCACGCTTCTTCGGGGGCGGCGGAGCCCGCCAGGGGCCTCGGCAGATCGACATCGGCAGGCTGCTGAGTCAGCCGGCCAGGGAACTGGTCAAGGGCGCCGCCCAGTACGCCGCCGAGCACGGCAGCCGAGACCTCGACACCGAGCATCTGCTGCGCGCTGCGCTCGCGGCCGAGCCCACCCGTTCCCTGCTGAGCAAGTCCGGCGCCGACCCCGACTCGCTGGCGACGGAGATCGACGGCCGGGCCGGCCCGGTCCAGCACCCGCCCGGCGAGGCACCCCCGCCGACCTCGCTGTCCCTCACCCCCGCCGTGAAGCGGGCCCTGCTGGACGCGCACGACCTGGCGCGGGCCAGCGGGGCCGGGTACATCGGTCCCGAGCATGTGCTGGGCGCGCTCGCCGCCAACCCGGACTCGGCCGCCGGGCACATCCTGAACGCCGCCCGGTTCGCCGCGGCCGGCCTGCCGCCGGAGGCCGCGGAGACCGACCGCGCGCTCACCGGCCCGGACACCCGGCGCCGGGCGGGCGGCACGCCGACGCTCGACAAGTACGGCCGGGATCTGACCGAGCTGGCCGGTCAGGGCCGGATCGACCCGGTCATCGGCCGGGACGACGAGATCGAGCAGACCATCGAGGTGCTCTCCCGGCGCGGCAAGAACAACCCGGTGCTGATCGGCGACGCCGGGGTCGGCAAGACGGCGATCGTCGAGGGCCTGGCCCAGCGGATCGCCGACGGGGACGTGCCGGACGGGCTCGCCGGGCGCCGGGTGGTCGCCCTCGACCTGCCCGGGGTGGTGGCCGGCACCCGCTTCCGGGGCGACTTCGAGGAGCGGCTGACCACCATCGTGGGCGAGATCCGCTCGCACTCCGACCAGTTGATCGTCTTCATCGACGAGCTGCACACGGTGGTGGGCGCCGGGGGCGGCGGCGAGGGCGGCGCGATGGACGCGGGCAACATCCTCAAGCCCGCGCTGGCCCGCGGCGAGCTGCACATCGTGGGCGCGACCACCCTTGAGGAGTTCCGCAAGATCGAGAAGGACGCGGCGCTGGCCCGCCGCTTCCAGCCGATCCTGGTGCCCGAACCGACCGTCCCGGACGCCGTCGAGATCCTGCGCGGCCTGCGCGACCGCTACGAGGCCCACCACCAGGTCCGCTACACCGACGAGGCCCTGGTCGCCGCCGTGGAGCTGTCCGACCGCTACCTCACCGACCGCAGGCTGCCCGACAAGGCGATCGACCTGATCGACCAGGCCGGCGCCCGGGTCCGCCTGGGCGCCCGCACCAAGGGCAGCGACGTGCGCGTCATGGAGCGCGAGATCGAGCAGCTCACCCGGGACAAGGACCAGGCGGTAGCCGACGAGCAGTACGAACGCGCCACCCAACTACGGGATCGTATCTGTGAGTTGAAGAACCGCATCACGGAACTCTCCGGTGAGGAGGAGGCGGACGAGGGGCTGAACCTGGAGGTGACGGCCGAGGCCGTGGCCGAGGTGGTCTCCCGGCAGACCGGCATCCCGGTCAGCAGCCTCACCCAGGAGGAGAAGGAACGGCTGCTCGGCCTGGAGGCGCATCTGCACCAGCGGGTCGTCGGCCAGGACGAGGCGGTCGCCGTCGTCTCCGAGGCGGTCATGCGCTCACGCGCCGGACTGGCGAGCCCGAACCGCCCGATCGGCAGCTTCCTCTTCCTCGGCCCCACCGGGGTCGGCAAGACCGAGCTGGCCCGTGCGCTCGCCGAGGCCCTGTTCGGCAGCGAGGACCGGATGGTCCGCCTGGACATGAGCGAGTACCAGGAGCGCCACACCGTCTCCCGCCTGGTGGGTGCCCCGCCCGGCTACGTCGGCCACGAGGAGGCGGGCCAGCTCACCGAGGTGGTGCGCCGCCACCCCTACTCGCTCCTCCTCCTGGACGAGGTGGAGAAGGCCCACCCCGACGTCTTCAACATCCTCCTGCAGGTCCTGGACGACGGCCGCCTGACCGACTCCCAGGGCCGCACGGTGGACTTCGCCAACACGGTCATCGTGATGACCAGCAACCTGGGCTCGGACGTGATCACCCGGCGCGGCGCCGGCATCGGCTTCGGCCCCGGCGGTGCGCAGGCGACCGAGGAGGCCCGGCGCGAACAGGTCCTGCGCCCGCTCCGCGACCACTTCCGCCCGGAGTTCCTGAACCGCATCGACGAGGTGGTCGTCTTCCGTCAGCTCACGGGCGAACAACTGCGCGAGATCACCGAGCTCCTCCTGGGACACACCCGCCGCATGCTGCAGGCCCAGGGCATCACGGCCCACTTCACGGACGCGGCCGTCAACTGGCTGGCAGAGCACGGCTACCAGCCGGAGTACGGCGCCCGGCCACTGCGCCGCACCATCCAGCGGGAGGTCGACAACCAGCTGTCCCGGCTGCTGCTGGACGGCACGATCGCGGAGGGCAGTCAGGTGAGGGTGGACGCAGCGGACGGGCGTCTGGTGTTCGACAAGCAGGACCTTCCGAGCGCGTCCGGCTGAGGCGCACCCCCCAAGAGGCGCGGGGAACTGCGCGACCAGTCCCCACGCACCCGCACCCGGCGTCTAGGACGACGGATCCACCACCTGGGCCGATCCCCCGCCCCGCCGCACCGTCTCAGCCGCCGCCAGCCATTTCCCACCCGGCAACCGCTGCACCCCGGTCGCCGCACCGATCTCCGGATTCAACGAGAACGAGTGCCCGATGGCCTCCAACTTCCCCCGCAGCACGGGGTCGTTGTACAGCGCGGGCTCCAACTCCGTCTTCGCCGCGTTCCGCTGGGACGCTCGGGGCGCCGCGATCGCGTCCACCAACGGCAGATGCCGGTCCAGGAACTCGGTCAGCACCTGAAGCACCGTCGTGATGATGGTCGCGCCGCCGGGCGAGCCCACCGCGACCACCGGCCGGTTCGTCCTGTCCAGCACGATCGTCGGCGAGATGGACGACCGCGGCCGCTTCCCGGGCCCCGGCAGGTTCGGGTCGTGCACCGCGGGGTTCGCCGGGACGAACGAGAAGTCGGTCAGCTCGTTGTTGAGCAGGAACCCGCGCCCCGGAACGGTGATCGCGCTGCCGCCGGTCTGCTCGATGGTCAGCGTGTAGGAGACGACGTTCCCCCACTTGTCGGCGACCGTGAGGTGGGTCGTGTTCTCCCCCTCGTACGTGGTCGGCGCCGCGGTGCCGGTCGACCCGGGGTCGTTGGGGTCTCCCGGCGCCACCGGGCTGGTCAGCACCGCGTCGTCGCTGATCAGCTTGGCACGCTCGTCGGCGTACCGCTGGGACAGCAGCCCCTTGGTCGGCACGTCCTCGAACGCGGGGTCGCCGACCCAGCGTCCGCGGTCCGCGAAGGAGATCCGGCTCGCCTCGATGAAGTGGTGCAGGTACTGCACCTCGCCGGCCTTGGCGAGGTCGGTGTTCTCCAGGATGTTGAGCGCCTCACCGACCGTCGTGCCACCCGACGAGGACGGCGCGATCGAGTACACCTTCAGGCCGCGGTACCCGGTCTCGGTCGGCGCCTGCAGCTTGGCGCGGTAGGCGGCCAGATCCTGCGCGGACAGCTTGCCCGCCCGCGCCTTCCACCCCGAACCCGGGTCCACCGGCGGGTGGTTGACCGTCGACACGATGTCCCTGCCGAGGTCGCCCCGGTAGACGGCGGCCACCCCCTTCTTCCCCAGTTCCCGGTAGGTACGGGCGAGTTCGGGGTTCTTGAAGGTGGAGCCCACCACCGGCAGTTGGCCGCCCGGCAGGAACAGCTTCGCCGTGTCGGGGAAGTAGCGGAACCGGGTCTCGTTGGCGGCGGTCTGCGACCGGAAGGTGTCGTCGACGACGAAGCCCTTGCGGGCGATCCGTTCGGCCGGTTTCAGCACCGAGCCGAGCCGCTCCGTCCCCCACCGGCCGAGCGCCGTCTGCCAGGTGGCCGGCGTCCCCGGTGTGCCGACGCTCAGTCCGCTGCTCACGGCGTCGGCGAAGGCGAGCGGCTTGCCGTTCTCCGTGAACAGGTTGGAGTCGGCCGTCAGCGGCGCGGTCTCGCGGCCGTCGATGGTGTGCACCGTACGGGACTTGGCGTCGTAGTAGACGAAGTAGCCGCCGCCTCCGATGCCGGAGGAGTAGGGCTCGGTGACGCCGAGCGCGGCGGCGGTCGCGACGGCCGCGTCGACCGCGTTGCCGCCCTTGCGGAGCACCTCGATGCCGGCGGCGGTGGCGTCCGCGTCGACGCTGGCGACCGCACCGCCGTAGCCGACGGCCACCGGGGTTTTCGCGGGGGTCGCGGCGCCGGGGCCGGGAGGTGCCGCCGCCCCCACCGACATCACGGCGGCCGAGACCGCCAGGACCGTCAGTTTCCGCGCGACAGGGCGACGCATCCGCACCTCCAGTTCCGGAACGTCCGCGCAGCGTACCGGCGGCGCCGCGGCCCCGACAGCCACATTCAGGGCACTGTCATACGACCGCCACACTTCGAACACCGGTACGTTCCAGCCACCTGTGCCCGCTAGCATGCGCGCCCATGAGTGACGACCTGCGCAACATTATCCTCGGCGTCGTGGCGGCCGGCATCAGCGCGGCGCTCGGCTGGCTGGCCCGTACCTCGCTGTGGCGCCGGAGCCTGCGACGCAAGCAGGCCTTCTTCGGGCTGCCGGAGAACTCGGAGTCGCTGCTCGTCGTCAACCGCGATCCGGCCACGTCCGAGCCCGCGGTCCACCGTTTCGACGTGTTCGCGCTGCTGGAGCTGGCGGCGCTCATCAAGGACTGCGGCGCGAACCTCCGGATGGTGACCCAGGACAACGTCCAGCAGGGCTTCGGCGAGCGCACCGAGTTCTGCGTCGGAGGTCCCGGGTCGAATCGTCTCGTTCACCGGCGCCCAGTTTGGACTCAATGGCCAAGGGCTTCAAGCTGACCTTGATCTCCACCGGGTCGGGCCGCCACGCCGGCAGTGTCTGCGCATCCACCAGCAGGGCCATGGCCTCGGTCCAGGTCCCGCTGGCCAGCCAGCGGTTCGCCTGCGTCTGCAAGGCCTTCCAGTCGATGCCGTACTTCAGCGCCAGCTCCTTGAAGCGGGCGCCTGAGACGGCCTTCTCCAGCAGCACCTCCACCACGAGACGGCGGGGGATCACCGATCGGGAGCCGCCCATCAGGGGCTTGATCCGCTCCCATCCCTCGTCCGTGAGGACGGGGACGCCGCGGCCCGCCTGGACGAACCATTCCCGGATCGCGCACGGGACGCCCTTGCGCCGGGGGGCGCACCTGATGACCTCCGCGTGCAAGCCCATCAGGTTCAGCAGTTCCGCCTTCTCGTGCGGCTCGACGTCCCTGAGGTTGCGCCGGGCCACTTCGGCCAGGCGCTCCAGCCCTCGAAGCCACCGGTTCGTCTCCGCCGCTTCCCGCTGCCACGCTTCCGCCTCCCGCCGGAGCTTGCCCAGGCCCTCCAGATCCTCCTCCAAGGGCCTGACGGCCCTCTCCGCCGCCTCCCGGGCCTCCTCCTTGGACTTCCCGCGCCTGATGGCGCTGCGGGCCGTGGTGGCGGCCGTGACGTCAATGGCGTCCTCAAGTTCGGCGATCTGCTGGTCCAGTTCGGCGATGCGCTTGGTGTGATCCACCCGCCTGTCCACGGTGGCCTCCACCCAGTCCTGGGCCATGGCCTTCATGCGCTCCGGATCGCTGAGGATCGCCACCACATCGCCCCACACCTGGCGCTCGATACCCGTCGCCTCCAGGGCGGGACAGGTGCAGCGGTCCTTGGCGCCGGCGTAGGACTCGTGGCGCCCCTTGCACCGGTAGACGACCTCGTAGGGGCGGTGCTGGTGGCCTTCGTACGTCTGCCCGCAGGGGCTGGTCATACGGCCTGTGAGGAGGTACACGCGGGAGTTGCCCCGTGGGGGCGCCTGGCGTTGGGCCATGACCTCCTTGAACTCCTCGATCTCCTCTTCGGTGAAGAGCGGCGGCAGGTTGATGACCACGCTCTCCCCGTAGATGAGTGCGCCGTTCTGGTCCCGCTGAGCCTTGTCCCCCCGCCAGATCACGCGGTTCTTCAGGACCGCGTCACCTTGGAGGCGGTGGCGGAGGTTGGCGGTCTTCCACGGTTCGCCGGAACGGGTGTAACGCTTCTCGCTGTTGAGCGCCAATGCGGTCTCGGTCCAGCTGCGGTTCTCCAGGAACAGCTCTCGCGCCCTGCGAAGGGTCGCGGCCTCTTCCTCATGGAGGGCGTAGTGAGAGACGCCCTTCTTTCCCTGTTCGGCCACTCTCCAGCCGAAGGGGACCATCCCGCCGGGATACAGGCCGTCCTCGGCCTTCTCCTGGATACCGCCCTGCGTGCGCTCGCGGATCAGCTCGCGCTCTTCCTCGGCATAGTCGGCGTCCTTGCGCATCTGCGAACGGCCAGTAGAGGTCGAGTTGTCGTAGCCCTTCTTGGCCACGGCCACGAAGACGCCCAAGTCCTCCAGCTCCCAGACCCACTTCCAAAAGGCCCGGCCGGTGCGCCCGATGGCGCGTCCCTCGTTCACCCCCACGAGATCGAAGGGGCGGGGTTCCTTCCGGGCGTCCGCCATCAGGCGGCGAAGGTCGGGGCGCTCGTGTGCTTCCAGGCTTCCGCTGAAGCCTTCGTCGGCGTACGTGCCGACGTGCGCGTACCCCTTCTTCTCGAAGTAGCGCAACACCTTCTTCTCGGTGTAGGCGATGCCGTACCCCTCGGCCTGTTCCTCTGTCGACACGCGCAGATACGCCACGGCCCGGATTTGGGCTGGGTTGACCGCCCGAAGTGCCGTTTCCACGGCACTCGTGAGAGTCTTGCTCACGTCAGTCCCTTCGCGACTGGCCGGACCCCGGGGTGTTCACAGCACCGCCGGGGTCACTCATGTGGCGTAGATCTTATGCCGCTGGTCAGTCGGCCCGCGGCCGGAACAGGATTTCCAGAATGCGCCGGTACGCGGTCGCGTCCACCGGCTCACCCGTGAAGGTGATGCTCACCTTCGGCTCGGGGGCGTCCTTCAGGTTGCTGCGCAGCCACTCGCCGGCCTCTTCGGCCGGCAGTGCGTTCCCGTCCTGCATGGCGGGTCCTCCTTCCCGCCCCACAAGGGCGGGGTGTGATCAGCTGTCGTGCTCCTGGGCCCACAGGCCCGGAGCCCAGCGCTTCACCGCCTCGGCAATGTGAGGCGGCGGTGGTACCAGCAGATTCATAGGCTCCCCACCATCTGCTGCGGGGAGGCGTGTTCGCGCAGTTCCTGTTTCCAGTCCGGTTCGGCCATAGCTCCTCCATGACGAAGGCCCCCGCCGAAGCAGGGGCCTTGGGTTTGTGCAGGTCAGGCGGCTGTGATGAAAGTGAGTTCAAAGAGGGTGCCGTCGAACTCGCTCGAATCGCCGCATGCTCGCTCACATGTCCGCGATGCTGCCCGGGGTCCGCGTCAACATCGACCCGGAACCGGGCCCGGACCGCGGCGCCTTCCAGATCGGAGCCGAGCGCTACCGCATGGACCCGGGCATCACCGAGTACGTGCTGCTGGCCCGCCTCACCGCCGGTCAACGTCCGGACGCCCGACCGGTGTTCCTCTTCTGCGGGCAGCGTGCGATCACCAACCAGGCGGCCACCCGCTACCTCGCCCGCAACCACCAGCGGCTGGCCCGCAAGCACGGCAACCACTCCTTCGTGCTGCTCCTCAAGGTGGTCAACTCGCAGGCGTACGGCCCTGACGTGGTCGAACTCGTCGCGGACGTCACCCGCGCCGCCCAGGCGCCGCTGCCGCCCGACGCGACCGAGACGCCCCGCGCCGCGCCCCGCGCCTCCTGACTGCCTGCACCATTCAACAATCGTTACCCGCACGTAACTTACCGACGGGTTACTTGCGGTAAGCGGCCGCGGTTACCGTCGGGTCACTTTGCACTGACACGAGCGAGGAGTGACCCATGGGACCTGGTCGCGCCACCACGAGCCGCCGCCCCGCCCGCCGCGTGACCGCCGTGCGCGCGACCGCCGCGGGAGCCGTCTCGGCGGCCCTGATCGCCGGCACCCTGTTCGGGCTGGCCCCGGCCGCCCAGGCCGCCGCCTCCGTGCGCTTCGTCGACATCACCGGTGACGGCGGCACGGTCCTGAAGGCGAACGTCGTCACACCCTCGGACGCCGACGCCGCGCGGCGCTATCCGCTCGTCGTGCTGCCCACGAGCTGGTCGCTGCCCCAGGTCGAGTATCTGGCCCAGGCCCAGAAGCTCGCGGACTCCGGCTACATCGTGGTCAGTTACAACGTGCGCGGGTTCTTCCAGTCGGGCGGCCAGGTGGACGTGGCCGGCCCGCAGGACGTCGCGGACGCCTCCAAAGTGATCGACTGGGCGCTGGCCAACACCACCGCCGATCCGCAGCACATCGGCATTGCGGGGGTGTCGTACGGCGCCGGGATCAGCCTGCTGGCCGCCGCGCACGACAAGCGGATCAAGGCGGTCGGCGCGCTCAGCGGCTGGGCGGATCTGATCGCCTCGATCTACTCGGGCCGCACCCAGCATGTGCAGGCGGCCGCCCTGCTGGACGGCACGGCGACCCTCACCGGGCGCGAGAGTCCCGAGGTACGCCAGGTCTTCGACGACCTGTACGCGTCGAACCTGACCAAGGAGCAGGACATGATCGCCTGGGGAGAGAAACGTTCCCCCGCGACCTATGTCGACCAGCTCAACAAGAACGGCGCGGCCGTCTTCCTGGCCAACGCGTGGAGCGACTCCATCTTCCCGGCCAACCAGTACGCCGACTTCTACGGCAGGCTGACCGTCCCGAAGCGCCTGGAGCTGCGCCCCGGCGACCACGCCACGGCCGAGCTGTCCGGTCTGCTGGGGCTGCCCAACGACGTGTGGAGCGACACCGAACGCTGGTTCGACCACTATCTCAAGGGCACGGGCAACGGGATCGACCGCGAGCAACCGGTGGAACTCAAGTCCCGTACCAGCGGCGACTACGAGGGCTACCCGGACTGGAAGTCGGTGGGCGCCACCCGGAAGAAGCTCGCCCTGGCCGGCTCGACCACCATCCACGCCAACGTCGACTCCGGCGCGGACGGCGGGGTCGTCCTCCTCTCCGGCCTGCTCGACCAGGTGGCCCAGCTGCCGCCGGTCGCCTCGATCCCGCTGCTGCCCCGCCGCTGGGCCGCCGTCTGGCAGTCGGAGCGGTACGGCAGCGCCCAACAGGTGCGGGGCACGGCCGGCTTGCACACCACCCTCACACCGACCGCGGAGAGCGGCACCCTCGTCGCCTACCTCTACGACGTGGGGCCGCTCGGCATCGGCAAGCTGGTCAGCCACGCGCCGTACACCTGGCACGGCCGGACGCCCGGCGCGGCGTTCGACGTGGACCTGGACCTGTTCTCCACGGCCTACGACGTGCCCGCCGGGCACCGGCTCGCACTGGTGATCGACACGGTGGACCCGCTCTACACCGAGCACAACCCGTCCGGCGCGCAGCTGACCTTCTCCTCGCCGGTGGACGACCCGTCGTACGTGTCCGTTCCGCTGCGCGAGCAGTGATCTCCGGCTGCCGCCGGCCGGGCCTGGCCCTTGGCTGCTGCCCCTACGGCCGCAGCGTCCCTGGGTCGGCCGGGGCCACCACAGGGATGAAGGGCAAATCGTAGTCGAGGTTCGGCGCCAGCGGTTTCCCGGTGCGGAGGAACTTCGCGAACACCGCACGGCGCAGAGGCAGTCCGGAGCGGGAGGTGCGGGTGGGCCGCTCTGCGGCGCGCGGCTCAGGGATGCACGCGAGTCCCGCTCAGGGATGCACGCGAGTCCCGCTCAGGGATGCACGCGAGCGCCGCTCAGGCCTCGGCGACCTCGGCGTAGAGCTGCGAGAGTTCGGGGGCCCCGCTCGCGGCCCAGTCATGGCCGGACTCGACGACCTCGAACTCCCGCCCGGACGCGAGCCGTACGACCGGCTCCCCGTCCGCCCTGATCTCCCACTCGGCGCCGGACACGGTCCGGGTCAGGACCGTGCCCAGATACAGGCCGGCGTCGGTGCCGAGCCAGGTCATGGTCTCCTCGTCGTCCCGCCAGCGCGGGAGCAACTGGTCGAGGGCCTCCAGCGAGGCCGGGGTGTCGTCGAGCGCGACACCCTCCTCGGCCGCCTGGGCACGTAGGAACTCGCACTCGGCGAGCAGATCGGGGTCGGCGGTGTGGGGGGCGTCGCCCGGCTCGCCGTGCCTGTTACCCAGGAAGGGGATGTTCATGGTCCCAGGTTGACACTCACACCTCCAGGTCCACCACCACCGGCGCGTGATCGGACGCGCCCTTGCCCTTGCGCTCCTCGCGGTCGACGTAGGCGTCCTTCACGGCCTTGGCAAAGGGTTCGTTGCCGTACACCAGGTCGATGCGCATGCCGCGGTTCTTCGGGAAGCAGAGCTGGCGGTAGTCCCAGTAAGTGAACGGGTGATCGTACTTGAGCGGGCGCGGCACGACATCGCTCAGACCGGTCTCTCGCAGGGCGGCGAGGGCGGCGCGTTCGGCGGGCGTGACATGGGTGAGACCCTCGAAGGCGGCCACGTCGTACACGTCGTCGTCCGTGGGCGCCACGTTGTAGTCGCCGAGGACCGCGAAGGGCCGGCTGCCGCCCGCGTCCCCGGCGACGGCCGCCCTCAGCGCCTCGAACCACTGGAGCTTGTAGGCGTAGTGCGGGTGCGCGACCTCCCGGCCGTTGGGCACGTACACCGACCAGACCCGGACCGGACCGCAGGTCGCCGAGATCGCGCGGGGCTCCGCACCGCCGTCGTAGCCGGGATCGCCGGGCAGGCCCTTGACCACGTCCTCCAGACCGACCTTGGAGAGCACCGCCACGCCGTTCCACCGGCCGGTCGCGTGGACCGCCGCCTCGTAGCCCAGCTCGCGCAGCTGCCCGAAGGGGAACTGCTCCTCGGCGACCTTGGCCTCCTGGAGGCAGAGCACGTCGGTGCCGCTGCTCTCCAGCCAGGCGAGGAGCCTCGGCAGGCGGGCGGTGATCGAGTTCACGTTCCAGGTCGCGATGCGCATGCTCCACAACCTACCGGGCCCCTCCGACAACGGCCTCGGCCGTGGGCCCCCGGCCGCCGGACACCGGGGTCCGGCCTCAGCCGGGCCTGGTCTCCGCCGCGCCCGGTCTCCGCCGTGGCCGGTCCAGCCTTGGCCGGTCTCAGCCGTGGCCCGGTCTCAGCCGTGGCCCGGTCTCCGCCGCGGCACGGCCGCCGCCGGTCCCGCGGCACGGCCGCCGCCGGTCGGCCTCAGACGTCGGCCCAGTCCCCCGGTGCCAGTCGCTGGTGGTCCGTGCCGCCCAGGGCGCCGATCTGGTTGTCGTAGATCGGCCGGGCCAGGTCGGTGAGGAGGGCGTCGTGGATGTCGTAGGCGCGCTGCGGCTTCACCTCGCGGACGTAGTCGATGACCTCGGAGATCTTGTTCCAGGGCGCCATCACGGGGAGCATCAGCGTCTCGACCGGGTGGTCGGGGACGGTGAGGGCGTCGCCGGGATGGAAGACCCTGCCGCCGTCGATCAGGTAGCCGACGTTGGTGATGCGCGGGATGTCCGGGTGGATCACCGCGTGCAGTTCGCCGTGCACCTGCACGTCGAAGCCGGCGGCGGTGAAGGTGTCGCCGTGGCCGACAGTGTGCACCCGGCCCGGGAAGGCCGCCGTGAGCTGGTCGGCGACGGATTTCAGCGTCCAGATCTCGGCGGCCGGGTCGGCCGCCAGCGCGGCCCGCAGCCGGTTCTCGTCGAAGTGGTCGCCGTGCTCGTGGGTGATCAGGATCGCCTCGGCGCCGACCGCGGCGTCCGGCTCGCTGAACCCTCCGGGGTCGAGGACGAGCACCCGCCCGTCCTTCTCCAGACGCACGCACGCGTGGGACTTCTTGGTGAGCTTCATGGTCACCATCCTGCCCCCGAGCCGCTCGTCGGGTCCCCTGGACTCCCCCGGCCCTGCGGACCGACCCTCAGCCCCCTGGACCGGTCTCCTCTCAGCCCTCCGGAGTGGTCTCCTCGCGGATGACCTGCTGGGCGACCCGGAACGCGCTGTTCGCGGCCGGCACCCCGCAGTACACCGCCGCCTGGAGCAGTACCTCCTTGATCTCGACCGGGGTGAGGCCGTTGCGCAGGGCCGCCCGCACGTGGAGGCCCAGCTCCTCCAGGTGGCCGCCGGCGACCAGCGCGGTGAGCGTGACACAGCTGCGCGAGCGCCGGTCGAGGCCGGGCCGGTCCCAGACCTCGCCCCACGCGTAACGGGTGACGAACTCCTGGAAGTCGCCGGAGAACTCGTCGGCCCGCGCCAGCTCCCGGTCCACGTGCGCGTCGCCGAGCACCTCCCGGCGGACCTTCAGCCCCGCGTCGTACGCGTCGGGCCGGCCGAGCGGCTGCGGCGCCACGACCGCCGGGGCGATCTCGGCGATCGGCGTGACCTGGGGAGCGACCCGTGGCACGGCCGGGGGCGGGGCGGCCGGGACCGGCTTGGCGAGGGCGGACGGGATGGCCATCTGACCGGTGGTCGAGTCGTAGGCGGGCTGCCAGGCGGTGGAGAAGTGCCGGACCAGCAGGTCGGTGACGGCGGCGGGCTGCTCGACCGGGACCAGGTGGGAGGCGCCGGGTACGACCGCGAGGCGGGCGTCCGGGATCCCGGCGACCAGGGTACGGGCCTCGGCGGGGCCGGTGACCTGGTCGTCCGAGCCGACCAGGACGAGCGTGGGGACGCCGATCCGGGCGAGTTCGTGCCGCACGTCGAATCCGGCCAGGGCCTCGCAGGCGGCGATGTAGCAGCCGGGGTCGGTGGTGCGGACCATCTGCACGGCCCACTCGGTGATCGCGGGCTGGGCGGCGGCGAACCCGCTGGTGAACCAGCGGTCGGGCGAGGTACGGGCGATGGGGTCGAGGCCGTTGGTCCGTACGATCACGCCACGCTGGCGGAACTCGTCCGCCGTCCCGAACCGGGGCGAGGTGGCGACCAGCGCCAGCGAGGCGATCCGCTCCGGGTGCCGCAGCGCCAGTTCGATGCCGACGGCGCCGCCGAGCGCGCAGCCCGCGTAGCCGAAGCGCTGCACGCCGAAGGAGTCGAGCGTGGTGAGCAGCCGGGCGGTGAGCTCCGCCACGGAAACGGTGGGGTGCGCCGGGGCGCCACCGTGTCCGGGCAGGTCGTAGCGGAAGACCCGCCACTGCTGGATGAGCTCCGGTATCTGCCGGTCCCACATGTGCCATGTGGTACCCAGTGAGGGACCGAGGATCAGGACGGGAGCCTCTTCCGGCCCGTCAAAGCGGTATTGCAGGGTGTTCGGTGGTGTCTCGCTCACCCGTCAGACCCTCTCATCTGTCACGAGATGTCACATCGCCGGGGAGAACCGAGCGTGCCTTGCCCCGCTCCGGCACGAGCACCCAAGGTATTCGTTCTCCGGCATGTGCTCGCGGCCGTTCGGCGGCGGACCTTCTCCGGCCGCGTGCGCTCCTCCAGTCGCTACGAGCAACGCTTTCCTCTTTGATCACGGCCTCACAGGCGGTTCGGGTTGCAGCATCGAGTGTGGTGGCACGGACGAGGCGCGGCATGACCCACCTGGAAACTTTCCGGAATTCCACCCAACAACAGCTTGACCACCACACACGGTGAAGACTTGGTAGAAGGCCACCTCCCCCACCTCCTGCAGGCCATACGGCTCGCATATCGCGCGGCCAATTACTGACCTTGAATGCGTAATGTCGTCATGCTGGTTGGCGTCGGAGGCCGGTGCCGGTGAGGCAGCCGTCGAGGACGTCGGGGCGGTACTGGAG
>NZ_JBFAXI010000131.1:0-19134 GCF_040680735.1 Streptomyces sp. NPDC051987
GGCACCGGTCCCCACGTGGGGAGGGACCGGTGCCGAACGGCACGGGATCACACCCAGCCCGCCGACCGCGCGGCCTCGACCGCGCGCTTCTCGGCGTCGTCGGCGATCGCGTTCAGCGCCGTGTCCTGTCCCGCCGCCGTGCCGCCTGCCGCGTTCGCGGCCGCCTGGGACGCGGTGAGGGCGGCGCGCAGGGCCGTCGCCGTTGCGGGGTGGCCGTCCAGGGAGCCGCTCCTCTGCGGGGCCAGTTGTGCGGCCACCTGCGCGGCCAGTGCCGCGGTGGCGGCGGCGTTGCGCGCGCAGCGGGCGTCCGCGGCGGGGTCGGGGGTCGTGGCGGCAAGGGCGGTGAGGGAGTGGGCCGACAGCCGGAGCGCGTTGGCGACTCGGCCGACCGGATCCGTGGGGACGGTCTGGGCCGCTTCGGGATCGATTCCCGCGTGGCGGCAGGCGGCCACCGCACGGTCGTAGGCGCTGCGGGCGCGTGCCGAGTGCAGCGTTCTCAGGGTGCCTGCGGAAGAGGGGGTGGCCGACGAGAGGTCGGTTGGAGAGGGGTCGGTTGGAGAGTCGTCGGTCGTCATCTGGGCCTCCTCGGGGGGAGTGCTGTGAGACGGGCGCTGCGGGTGGGTGGGGGCTGGGCGCGCAGTTCCCCGCGCCCCTTCGGGGCGCCGGCCCCTGTGGCCGGCCGGCGCGCGGTTTCCCGCGTTCCTTCGGGGCGCTGCGCCGGTCGGTCAACCGAACAGGCCCAGAGCCGAGTCCACCGACCAGCTCTGCCAGCTGATCGCGAAGAGGCCGACCAGGGAGATCAGGGCCATCATCAGGTTCTGTCCCTGTTCCGCCCAGTCGTGGATCATGAGGACCAGGTAGATCAGATTGAGCAGGAACCCGGCCGCCAGCGCGATCGGAGTGAGGAAGCCGGAGACCAGGCCGAGGCCCAGGGACAGTTCCGCGTAGGCGACGACGTAGGCCATCAGTCGGGGGCGCGGCGCGACGACGGTGTCGAAGCCCCGTCGCACCACGGGCCAGCGGTGCTTCTCCGCGACACCGGCCGCCCACCGGATGCCCCCGCCGCCGAACCACTGCTTCTTGTCCTTGTGCCGCCAGCTCTCCAGCCACCACAGGCCAAGCCCCATGCGGAGCACTGCGAACCATTCGGCACCGCTCAGCAAGGCTGATCGCATCCCGCACCCTCCCCGGATCCCCGCGTATTACCTGACGGTCCGTCAGTTCAGCGGAAGGCGGCGCGCGTCGCAAGGGGTGCGATGGCGTGAACTCCGGCGGCGGGGGGCGTACGGCATGCGGACGGCCTTGCTGGTGCGGGCTCCTGGGCCTAGCCTGAATGCCGACGGCGTATCTGATGGTCCGTCAGATAAGTGGAGAACTCCGCAGGCAGCAGGGGGTAGGCATGGCAGAGAGCGCGACCGGCACCCAGGATCTGCCCAGGGTCATCAGCGTGGACGACCACGTGATCGAACCCGCGCACCTCTTCGAGAAGTGGCTGCCGGGCAAGTACCGCGACAAGGGGCCCAGGCCCTTCACCGCCGGCATCGGCGAACTCGCCTACGTCGGCGGCAAGTACCGCTTCACCACCGACCCCGAGGGCCAGATCACCGACTGGTGGGAGTACGAGGGACTGCTCTTCCCGTACAAGCGGATCATCGCCGCCGTCGGCTTCTCCCGGGACGAGATGACGCTCGACGGCATCACCCGGGAGCAGATGCGGCGTGGCTGCTGGGACCCCAAGGCCCGCCTGGAGGACATGGACATGAACCATGTCGAGGCCTCCCTCTGCTTCCCCACCTTCCCCCGGTTCTGCGGCCAGACCTTCGCCGAGGCCGAGGACAAGGAGGTCGCGCTGGCCTGCGTCCGCGCCTACAACGACTGGATGGTCGAGGAGTGGTGCGGGGACAGCGGCGGCCGGCTGATCCCGCTGTGCCTGATCCCGCTGTGGGACGTGGATCTGGCCGTCGCCGAGATCCGGCGCAACGCCGCGCGGGGCGTCAGGGCGGTCACCTTCAGCGAGATCCCCACCTACCTGGGCCTGCCGTCCATCCACTCCGGCTACTGGGACCCGTTCTTCGCGGCCTGCGAGGAGACCGGGACGGTCGTCAACATGCACATCGGGTCGAGCTCCCAGATGCCGGCCGCCTCCCCGGACGCCCCGCCCGCCGTGCAGGCCTCGCTCAGCTTCAACAACGCCATGGCCTCGATGATGGACTTCCTCTTCTCCGGGGTCCTGGTGAAGTTCCCCCGGCTGAAACTCGCGTACAGCGAGGGCCAGATGGGCTGGATCCCGTACGCCCTGGAGCGCGCCGACGACGTCTGGGAGGAGCACCGAGCCTGGGGCGGGGTGAAGGACCTGATCCCCGAGCCGCCCTCGACGTACTACTACCGGCAGATCTTCTGCTGCTTCTTCCGCGACCGGCACGGCATCGAGGCGATCGAGACGGTCGGTGTGGACAACGCGACCTTCGAGACGGACTATCCGCACGTCGACTCGACCTGGCCGGAGACCAAGCGGGTGGCGCAGGAGCACGTCGGCGGCCTGACGCCGGAGGTGGCGTACAAGCTGCTGCGCGGCAACGCCATCCGGATGCTGGAGCTGCCGTTCACGTAGCCGGTTCAGCGGGTGCTCCGCTGGGCAGGGGACCTTCCATGAAGGTCTCCGTCGACGCCGATGTCTGTTACGGGTCGGGTGAGTGTGCGTTCCGGGCGCCCGGTGTGTTCGGCTTCGAGGACGGGTACGGTTTCGTCCTGCCCGGACGCGAGGACTTCGGCGTGTCCGGGGACTCCGGGGAGTCCGGCAACGACGACGAACTGATCCGGGACATCGCCGAGCGCTGCCCGTCGCAGGCGATCCGGATCGACGGCCGAAGGGTCACCGACTAGCGGATGAGCAGCGCCCCCACCGGACTCACCGGACTCACCGAAGTCACCGAACTCCTGGCCACGCTCGGCCGCCGCTACGTCCGATACTTCCCGCGCCCCTGGGGCAAGACCCTCGCGGCCCGCGCGCTCAACCCCTACCTGCGCGACCACCCCCGGCGACGCGTCGTCGAGACGCTCTCCGGCGCCCGGTTCGCGGTCGACACCCAGGACCTCATCCAGCGCTACCTCTACCTCTTCGGGGTCTGGGAACCGCACATGACCCGCTGGCTGCGCGGCCGGCTGGCGCCCGGGGACTGCTTCGTCGACGTCGGGGCCAACATCGGCGTCTTCAGCGTGCTCGCCTCCGGCCTGGTCGGCGAGCAGGGCCGGGTCGTGGCCGTCGAGGCCTCCCCCGACTTCCACCGCCGCCTCGAACAGCAGAGCGCGCTCAACGGCTGCCGGAACATCCGCGCGCTCAACGCCGCGGTCTCCGACACCCACCGCACCCTCACCTTCGTGCTGGCCAGCTCCCGCAACATGGGCGCCAACAGCATCGTCCCGTGGGACGGCCCGGCCGAGTCCAGCTTCGACATCGAGGCCGTGCCGCTGCCCGAGCTGCTCCGGCCGGAGGAGATCGAGACCGCGCGGGTCATCAAGATCGACGTCGAGGGCGCCGAGGGCGCGGTGGTGCGGGGGCTCGCGCCGCTGCTGGAGAAGCTGCGCCCGGACGCCGAGATCACCGTCGAGGTCACCCCCGACCGGATGGCCCGGCTGGGCGACAGCGCGGACGACCTGCTGCGCACCATGAGGGACGCCGGCTACCACGTCTACCGGCTCGCCAACAGCTACGCGGCCGACAGCTACCCCCGCGCCCTGTACGGCGAACCGGTGGTCCCGGTCCGCTGGGACCGCCCGGTCAGCGAGGAGAGCGACCTGGTGTTCTCGCGCGTGGACGCGCCGACCCTGTGAGCGACCTGGCCGGCGGGTCGCATCGCGCAGGTCAGCCGTACCGCCCGCCGAGTTCCGCCAGCGCCCGCGCCCGAGCCGCCACGACGGCCATCCGGGTCTCCCGTTCCGCCGGGTCGAGGTGGGCGGGATGGCCGGTGACCTGGCCCTCCCACTTGCGGTAGAGCAGTCCGGGCTCCGCCGAGAACCAGCCCCGGCTCACCGCGTCGAGGGCGAGCAGCAGCCCGGTGTCCTCGGAGGCGGGCAGCGCCATCCAGCCGCCGAGGGCGAGCAGCAGGTCGCGGCGGACGAAGAGGGTGGCCGGGTGGACCTGGGCGCGGAAGCCGTTCGCCGACCAGTGGCCGAGCACCGTCCCGCGCTCGATCGGGCCCTCCTCCGGGTCGCCCGGAAAGCCGGTCGTGGAGCCGTCCGGCAGCAGGTCCAGGGCCCGTGAGGTGGCCCAGCCGAGGTCCGGGCGGCCCTCCAGCGCGGCCAGGTCACGGCCCAGCGCGCCCGGCAGGAGCTGGTCGTCGGCGTCGAGGACCTTGACGTACGCCCCCTCCGCACGGGCCAGCGCCATGGTGCGGGCGACCCCGGGACCACCGGCCCGGCCCTGCCGGAAGGACACCCGCGTGTCGTCGGGGACGAACGGGCCGACCTCGTCGCCGTGGCCGTCCTGCTGGATCAGCCACTGCCACTCCCACCCGTCCGGCAGCCGCTGCTCGCACAGCGACTGGTAGGCCTCGGGCAGGAAGCGGGCCGACGGCGCGTGGACCGCGGTGACGACGGTGATGCGCCGGGTCACGGCGGCGGTCACCACCTTTCCAGGTGTGTGGTGAAGAGCAGCTCGGTGCGGTCGCCGGGGAGCGTGACGGTGGTGATGTCCACGATCCGGTCGTGGATGTCGTACGAGCGCTTGTGCAGCAGGATCACCGAGGTGCCGGCCGGCAGGTCCAGCTCCTGGGCCTCCTCGGGCGTCGGCGGCCGGGCGGTGAAGCGCTCCTCGACGCGGTCGACCTCGATGCCGACGGTGTGCAGCTGGTTCTGGGTGCCGCCCGGCCAGGGTTCGTTGGTCTCGTCCAGGAGATCCGGGTTGGCCGCGATCATGCCGCGGACCAGGTAGGAGGTCACCAGGCTGAAGGGAGCGGTCTCGGCGGCGTGCCGGGTCCGGTAGGTGCGCTCCAGGAGCGGGGTGCCCTCGGGCACACCGAACACGCCGGCGAGGTCGGCGGGCGCGGTCAGCTCGCGGTAGCGGGCGAAGAAGACCAGGTCGTCGATGACCAGGCCGGTCTCGCGCTCGGTCGCGCCGGTCTCGGCCCGGGTGGCCTCCGGCATCAGGGCGCGGTCCTTCTCCCACTGGTGCCGTTCGTTGTCGCGGACCGCGCGGGTGCGCGGACGTCGCACGAAGGTGCCGCTGCCGTGCCGTCTGTCGATGAGGCCCTCCGCGCTCAGCAGGCGCAGCGCGTTCTGCACGGTGGGGACGCTGCGGCCGTGGCGCCGGGCCAGCTCCGCCTCGGAGGGCAGCCGGGCGCCGGGCCTGAGCGTGCCACCGCGGATGGCGCGGCGGAGGTCGTCGGCGATCTCCTCGTAGGCCTTGGGCACACGATCAGGCTACGACTCCTGAAGAGGAGTTGATGAGTCGAGCAGCTCCGTCCCAGGCCGCGGGGTGTCCGGACGTGCGGAGACCCGTGGCCGGATCGCTCCCGGTCACGGGTCTGTGTCGCAGTAGGCGCTGGTACGTACGCAAGTCGCCCTTGCGCCGTTGCGTCCGAGCCGTCTGTACCGGCGGGGTCAGCAGTCCAGCGGTGCCGCGGGGGGGTCGGCCGGGGTCTCCGACTCGGTGGTGTCCAGGGGGCGGTGGCGGCAGCTGGGGGTCTTGCCGTGGGCCTCGGCCCGGATCCGCTGCTTCATCGTGGGGGGCAGCGACCTCGCGTGGGACCAGAGCCAGTGGCTCTGTGCCGGGATCCTCACCCGGTCCGTGCTGTGGTCCTCGCCGGTGCTGTTGCGCGGGGTCTCGGTCTGCGGTACCGCGGCGGCGGCGGTGGCAGTGGCGGCGGAGACGAATCCGAGCGCCGTGCAGAGCGCGAGGAAGGCGGTGACGATGGCGGTCCACAGCTTCATGACCTTGGAGTTCCGGGCCATGGCCCCTCACTTTCGGGTTGGGCGATTTGCGTACTTTCCTCATGATGTGTATGGGGATCGCGAAGTGGGGGACCTCGGCCTGTGGCGCGTCGATGTTCCGATGAACACCACACGGATGGGTGCATGGAGTGGGAAAAATCCGGAGAAAGCACCGTGAAGGCAGTCGAGAGGGAGCAAAGTAACCGTCCGTGGAGGTGTGATCACCCTCCGATCGGAGCGGTTCGGCCTTGGGCAACACCTTGCGGCGGACCGGAGTTGGGGGCGGATGCCAGGTCACCGATCGATATCGGTCGGTGTGTATAGTCGGGCGCCAGAGGTCCCCTACGTCAAGGAAGAGACGAGGTCGCGCGGTGAAGAAGCTTCTCCTGGTCGCACTGGCCGCCATCGGCGGGCTCCTCGTGTACCGCCAGATCCAGGCGGATCGCGCCGAGCAGGATCTGTGGACGGAGGCGACTGACTCCGTGCCCACGGGTTCGTGAGTACTGACCACAGACGAGACTGAGACCCCGGCCGCCCGAGCGGTCGGGGTTTTGCGTTGCGGGGCGTCCCCGGCGGCGGGCGGCCGTGCCGCGAGGGGGGCGTTTCGGACGGTCGTACGGATCCCCGGGTGGCGCGCGGGCGCGCGGGGCAGTATGGGGCCGGCCGGTCCGTGACCCGGGCGGCCGGCGGACGACGGCTGGGGGCGCGCGTGATACGGCGGTGGTGTACTACGGCGGCACGACCAGGCCTCGGCGGGACGGCCGCCCTCGCGCTGACAGCGCTGCTGACGGCACTGCTGCCCGCCACCACGGCCGCCGCGGCCTCTTCAGCGGCTTCCTCCGCGGTCTCCGTGGCTTCCTCCACGGTCTCCGCGGCCTCCTCCACGCTCCCCGCCGCAGCCTCCGCGGACGGCGGCAGCGGGTACGCGTTCGCTCCGGGCGCCCGCACGGTCACCGGGGCCACGGGGACCACGGACGCGGTACCGCTGGCGCCCGGCACGACCTACCGCAGCACTCTCCCGGACAAGGGATCGCTGTACTTCCGCCTCGAACTCGCCGCCGACACCACGGCCTACGTCCCCGTCACCGCCGTTCCGCCCGCCGACGCCACCGTCTCCGCCAGCGACGGCGTCGAGGTCTCGATCCAGGACGCCAACGGCACCGCCTGCGACTACGACAGCGGCCGCTTCGGCGCCGGGCTCAGCCCCCGGCCGGTCACGGCGGTGGGACGGCGGGACGCGGGCAAGGCGCTGTGCAAGGACGCCGGCACCTACTACCTGGTCGTCGAGCGGGCCCTGTCCGGCTCCACGACCACGACTCCGGGCAGCTGGGGCCTGGAGATCGCCCCCGTCACCGAACCGGCCCTGGCCGGGACCGGCGCCACCACCGCCCCCGACGCCTGGAGCTCCGCCTCACCCGAGCCGCTCACCTCGACACCCCGCCGCCGCGCCGGGGGCGCCGGCTTCACCACCGCCCGCACCCTGGAACAGGGCGTCTGGCGGACCGACATCACGCCCGGTCAGACCCTCTACTACGCCGTCCCGGTCGACTGGGGCCAGCAGCTGCACGCCACCGTCGACCTCGGCAGCACCAGCGCCGACGCCCACGGCTACGTCAGCGCCGCACTCAACCTCTCCCTCTACAACCCCGTCCGCGGCTACGTCGACGACGTCTCCCTCGGCTACGACGGCACGCAGAAGTCGTCCTCCCTGGACCCCCTGCCACCCGTGGCGTACGCCAACCGGTACGCCGGCTCCGGCATGCAGAGCGCCGTCCGCTTCGCCGGCGCCTACTACCTCGTCGTCCACCTCACCGGGCAGACCGCGGACACCTTCGGCAAGGGGCCGTACGGCGTCACCCTCCGGGTCCGCGTCGACGGCACCGCGAACTCCGGCCCCACGTACACCGGTTCGCCGGTACCCAAGGGCGTCTTCGACGTGTCCACGGTTCGGGAGGGCCTCGCGACGGCGGCCGGCGACGGCCGCACGGCGATGCGGGCGCTCGCGGCCGGCGGCATCGGCACGGGCACGGCTCTGCTGCTCGTCCTGGGCGTGTGGACCCTGACCGCCCGGCGCGCTCAGATCCGGGCCAACGCCCAGAAGCCGACGGCGTAACAGACCAGCGCGAGCAGGAGGATGGGCACGGCCGCCCTGGCCGGAGGGCCGGGCCGGGGCGCCCGCCGCCGACGCCGGCCGTGCGTGCGCACCGACGGCGCGGGCGGGGCCTGGCGGTCACGCGCGGTGTAGGTGGCGGTGGTGGTGTCGGTGTGCGGCTGGACCGGGGGGAGCGGCTGCGCGGCGGACCACGGCGCGACGGGCTGCGGCGCGGCCGGGTAGGCCTGCTGCTGGGCGTACGGGAGACGGGGCGGTTCAGGCTCGGGTCCCACCGCTGCGGGGGCGGAGGTGACCGGCGCCTGGGGAGGCGGGAGCCGGAAACTGCCGGTGTCGGACATGGAGACGGGGGCAGAAGAGGTTCCGCCGTTGGTGCCGTTGGTGCCGTTGGTGCCGCTGGGGGCGTCGGGGCCGCTGGGAGCGTCGGGGGCGGAGACCGGCGAGGACCTGTCGAGGCCACCGGTCCCGGCCGCCGCGGGCGCCGAACCCGCAGTGGGGTTCGCACCGGATTCCACAGCCGGGTCCACGCCTCGGCCCGTTTCCGCAGCCGTCCCCGCAGCCGTCCCCTCGGCAGTCCTCGACTCGGCAGTCCTCGACGCACCGGCCGACGTCCCGGCCGTCTCCCGGCCCGGAGTTGCCCCGGCGGCACCCGCCGACCGCGCCCCCGCGCCCGTGGCACCCGCCGCGTCGCCCGTGGTCGGCGTTTCCGCGCTCGGTGCGCCGGGCTCTCCTGAAGGCCGTGCAGCGACTCCGGAAGCAACCCGGACCGGACCCGCCGACCCGAATCCGGGGGGCAGTGGGCCCAGTTGATCGAAGATCTCGATCGCGTCGTCGTCGTCCGCCTCCGGGAGCAGTTCCCTGGCCTGAGCGAGGGCCCTGCGGGCTCCGACGGCCGTACGGAAGCGGGCCCGGGGGTCGGGCTGGAGCAGGCCGGCCACGACATCCCAGAGCGGATCCGGGATGCCCTTGGGCGCCCCCGGCGTGCCGTGCTCGGCGAAGTACTGGACGAGCGCCTTGGCGTCGGGCTTGGCGCCTTCCAGGAGATAGAGGGCGACCAGACCGACGGCGAACAGGTCGGCCGTGAAATCGGGCTCGGCGCCCAGGAGTTGCTCGGGAGCGATGTAACCCGGCGTGCCGACCACGAGGTTGGTCTCCGTCAGCCGGGCCTCGCCGAGCCGCATGGCGATGCCGAAGTCCGACAGGCGCAACCGCGGACGGGCGGTGCCGGTCGCTTCCAGCAGGATGTTGGCGGGCTTGATGTCCCGGTGCACCACGTCCTCGGCGTGCACCGCGGCGAGGCCGGAGAGCAGCTGGTCGAGGAGCGTGCAGACGAACGGCGGGGGCAGCGGGCCGTAGTCCCCGACGAGGTGGACCAGCGAGCCGCCGGCGACCAGGTCCATCGTGAACAGGACCTTGTCGTCGTCGGCGGCCCAACTGGCCGGAGCCAGGACATGAGGGTGATCGATACGCAGCGCCTGCTCTCGCACGAACCGCAGGAGCGCGTGGGCGTCGCTCTGCTGGAGCACCTTGGCCGCCACGTAGCGCTTGCGCCGGTGGTCCCAGGCACGCCACACGGCGCCCACTCCGCCATGACCGATCGGGTCGGCCAGTTCGTACCGGCCCGCGAAGACCTCACCCATGACTGCCCGTGCCCTCCCCCTCTGGTCCCCCTGCCACCCCCCTTGCCTGTTACCCCCCTTGCTTCCCCTCGATGAGCGATACGACCCCTCTCGCGCGACCCCCTCCGCCAGGGACTGGCCCCGCCCGGTTCACCGGACCCCCTCCGGTGCGCCGGGCCGCGGCTCAGCTCTGGTGCGACTGGTAGTGCGTGACCGCGTCCGAGGTGCGGCCGGCACCGTAGACCCGGAGGAACTCCGCCAGCTCCGGGTGGGTCGGAGCGAGCGAGTCGGCAGCGTCGATGATGTCACCGGCGGCGGCCACCGACCGCAGCAGCGACTGGATCTCGCGGACCACCCGCTTGACCGTCGGCGCCCCCGAACCGCTGGTCGTCTGCGTGGTGTTGCTGAGCACCGAGCCCCCCTGGGACTTCTTGATCTCGTCCATGCGCTCGGTCGCCTCGGCCGCGCTCACGCTGCCGTCCGCGACCTGCGCCGAGAGGTCCTGGAGCAGCTGCACCCGCTGGACCACGGCCGGATTGCCGATCTTCGCCCGCTGCCCGCTCATCAACTGCGACAGCATGGGCGCGGACAGTCCGAGGACCGCCGCGAGACGTGCCTGGTTGAGCCCCAGGTCGTCGATGAGCTTACGGAAGAGCGCCCCCAACGGCTCTCCGTACCAGTTCCGCTGCAGCTCCCGCGCTCTGGCGGTGGCTTCCTGCTGTGCGGCGTCCATTGCGTCTCCCCATCGCTTCCCCAAAAAAACCACGGTTCGCTACAGCGAACCCCGTCGAGCATCTTACGGAGAGTGGTCATCTGCGGGGACCCCCAATCTTTTTGCGAGGTACGGGGGGTGACCCGGTACTCTGGTCTGCGCCGGGGCCTTAGCTCAGTTGGTAGAGCGCCGTCTTTGCATGGCGGATGTCAGGGGTTCGACTCCCCTAGGCTCCACAACAAACCCCTCTGACCAGCACAAACGTGGTCAGAGGGGTTGTTTTTCCAGGGCCGGTTTCACGTGGAACACCAGCTGGTTCCACGTGAAACGCGACCTGTGGCCCGGGTCACCGCTTCTCGTCGTTCGGAGGCGTCTGCTCCTCCGCCTCCTTGGCCTGCACCTCGGGGTCAAGGGAAGAGCTGCCGTCCACCGAGTTCAGGCGGCCCGGATCCGGAACCTCCGTCGCAGCCGGAGGTTCCACCAGCCAGTCGGGGTTGGCCTGCTTGTCCCACCACTTCCAGGCGGCGAAAGCCGCACCGGCCACCACACCGGCCACGGCGAACGCCTTGAACGCACGGCCGCACGCCGAACGCCGCTGATTCCGACGCGCCAGCCGCTCGATGTCCTTGGCGGAGACATTGCCCCGAAGCGCTGCCAGCGCGGCAGCACCCCGGGCAGTGGCCTCCTCACGGACCGGACCGGCCGCCGCCACCGCCTGCTCGATCCTCGGACGCGAGTAGTCGGCGGCTTGCCGAGCCGCCTTGCGGGTCAGATCGGCGGCGTCGTGCGCGGCCTGGTCCACCATCGGCGGCACGTGGGCGCGAGCCTGCTCCAAGCGCGGCACGAGACGGGCGTCGTACTGCACGCGGGCCTGCTCGGCGGCCTGCGACACCACGGGCGCGAGCCGTACGCGTGCCTCCTGCGCGTAGTACGCGGCACGCTCCTTGGCCGTGTCGGCGTAGGGCGCCACCGCTTCCGCGGCGTGCCGCACGCTCTCCTTCGCCGAACTGGTCGCGGCGCGCACGCTGTCTTTGCGGGTCACGGGTTTCCTCCTCCTCGGTGGCGTACGGTATTTCGACTTTCCACCCTTTTACGGATCATGCCTGTCCGCGGGCCGAGCGGCGCGCGAGGACGGGCATACGGGTGCAACCAGAGCTAAGAGGGGCTTGTCGACGACAATGCCACGGATCGCCGCCACGCGCCCCCGCACGACAGAAGGGGTTCCGCAAGTGATTCGTGAGGATTCCGGTCCTCAAGCCCCGGGCAGGCGTCCGACCTGCCGTACCGTGCGAGGATCGGGGCACTGAAATCCGAGCACAACGGAAGGCGGCCCGTGGCCGAGCACCTCTACGCCACTCTGAAGACCAGCCTCGGCGACATCGAGGTCCGGCTCTTCCCGAACCACGCGCCCAAAACGGTCAGGAACTTCGTCGAACTGGCACAGGGCGAACGTGAGTGGACCCACCCCGCCACCGGCGCCGTCTCCACCGACCCGCTGTACGACGGCACGGTCTTCCACCGCGTGATCAGCGGCTTCATGATCCAGGGCGGCGACCCGCTCGGCACCGGCATCGGCGGCCCCGGCTACAAGTTCGAGGACGAATTCCACCCCGACCTGCGCTTCGACCGCCCCTACCTGCTCGCCATGGCCAACGCCGGCCCGCGCACCAACGGCTCCCAGTTCTTCATCACGGTCAACCCCGCGCCCCACCTCAACCGCAAGCACACCATCTTCGGCGAGGTCGTCGACCCGGCCGGCCAGAAGGTCGTGGACAGCATCGCCGCCGTCCCCGTCAGCGGCCCGAACAAGCGCCCGGTGAACGATGTCGTCCTCCAGACGGTCGTCGTCGAGAAGCGCACCGGCTGACCGGCCCGAACGGGAAACAGCCGCAGGGAACCAAACGCCCCGCTCGTCCGTAAGGATGGTCGGGGCGGAACACTGCCCACGACGAACGAGGGGACCTCATGGAGGACCAGGCGACAGGCAGCGCGCGCGACGCCCACAGCCTGCCCAAGTGCTACCGGCACCCGGACCGGGAGACCGGCGTGCGCTGCACCCGCTGCGAGCGCCCCATCTGCCCCGAATGCATGGTCAGCGCCTCCGTGGGATTCCAGTGCCCCGAATGCGTCCGCGGCACCACCGACGGCCACGGCGGCCCGCCCCCTGCTGCCTCCCGGCCCCGCACCCTCGCCGGCGGCACCATGACCGCCGACCCCCGACTGCTCACCAAGATCCTCATCGGCATCAACATCGCCGTCTTCCTGGTGGAGCTCTCCGTCGGCGACAGCTTCGTCAACCGCTTCGACCTGATCGGCCAGGCCTGGTTCCCGCAGTACGGCGACGTCGAGGGCATCGCCCAGGGCCAGTACTACCGCATGTTCACCGCGATGTTCCTGCATGACAGCTCCAGCCCCATGCACATCGTGTTCAACATGCTCAGTCTCTGGTGGATCGGCGGCCCCCTGGAAGCCGCCCTCGGCCGCGCCCGCTACATCACGCTCTACCTCGTCTCCGGCCTGGCGGGCAGCGCCCTCACCTACCTGCTCGCCGCCCAGAACCAGCCCTCGCTCGGCGCGTCCGGCGCGATCTTCGGCCTCTTCGGCGCGACGGCGGTGCTGATTCGCCGCCTCAACTACGACATGCGGCCGATCATCGCCCTGCTGGTGATCAACCTCATCTTCACCTTCAGCGGCGGCATCGCCTGGCAGGCCCACATCGGCGGCCTGGTCGCCGGTGTCATCACCGGCTACGCGATGGTCCACGCCCCTCGCGAGCGTCGGAATCTGATCCAGTACGGCACCTGTGCGCTCGTGCTGGTCGTGGCCGTGGTGATCACGGTCATCCGGACCGCGCAGCTCACCTGAACCGGAGCCGGCGCCTGCTCAGGGCAGCGCACCGCACCGATACCGAACCGTTGTCCACAGTTGGTGTCGGATCTTGTGCACAACGTGCCCGCACACGTGCGCCCCCTCCTACTCACCTGCGTTGTCGCAGGTCAGGGAGGGGGCGGGTACGTGTACAGCAGGCGTTGTGGTAGTCGTACCGGCGTCAACGCCCAACGGGTTATCCACAGATCGTCGTCTTTTCCCCAGGTCCATGCACAGGCCTGTGGATAACTCAGCGGATAACCCTGGGCAGAGCTACTTCCACTGTGTGGAGACGCCGAAGCCGGCCGCGATGAAGCCGAAGCCCACCACGATGTTCCAGTTGTCGAGGCTGTCGATCGGCAGCGAACCGTCGGTCACATAGAAGACGACGATCCAGGCCAGCCCGATGAGGAACATGGCCAGCATCACCGGTGCGACCCAGGCACGGCTGTTGAGCTTGATGGCCGTCGCCTGCTTCGCCGGGGGCGGCGTGTAGTCGGCCTTCTTGCGGATACGTGACTTCGGCACGAGGGTCTCTCCTGTCGATGCGCTGCGTGGCCGCGCAGGTAACTGGGTCGGGCTCGGGGCAGCGTACAAGGGGACAGATAAGGGCACGCTGAGCGCTCCCCCGGGCGTCCGTTAGCGTAGTGCTTCCGCGGCGCCGAAGGAGATAAGGGTACGTTGAGCAATTCTGCCGACTCCCAGGGGACTGGATCAACGGGTGCCGGCCCGGACCGCAGGAACGGCTTCCGGCCGCTGCGGATTCTCACCGTGGGCGTCTTCGCCCTCGCCGGTCTGCTCTTCTTCACCAGCTTCAACACGGCCAAGGGCACCGACATCCGATCGGACGACAACCTGCTGAAGCTCTCCGACCTGATCCAGGAGCGCAGCCGCAAGAACAAGGACCTGGACGAGACCAACGCGAGCACGCGGGACCAGAACGAGAAGCTCGCCGAGCGCGACGACGGCTCCAGCAAGGCCCAGGACGACAAGCTCGCCGGGCTGGAGAAGGCCGCGGGCACCCAGAAGCTCACCGGCAGGGCGATCACCGTCACGCTCAACGACGCCCCGCCGAACGCCACCGCCAAGCTGCCCGGCTACCCCGAGCCGCAGCCGGACTACCTGGTCATCCACCAGCAGGACCTGCAGGCCGTGGTGAACGCCCTGTGGCAGGGCGGCGCCCAGGGCATCAAGGTCATGGACCAGCGGCTGATCTCCACCAGCGCCGTGCGCTGCGTCGGCAACACGCTGATCCTCCAGGGGCGGGTCTACTCGCCGCCGTACAAGATCCAGGCGATCGGTGACCCGGCGAGGATGCAGAAGTCGCTGGCGGACTCCGAGGCCATCCAGAACTACATGGTGTACGTGAACGTGTACGGCCTCGGATGGAAAGTGACCGAGGACGGGACGGTGACTCTGCCGGGCTACTCGGGCACAGTGGATCTGCACTACGCGAAGCCCGTGGGGTAAGCAGCTCGTCACTTTCTGGAGCCGCCGGTGCGTGTGATCGTCAGGACCGTCAGCGAGCTCTGCATCACCGTCGGTACGCTCATCGTGCTGTTCGTCGGGTACGTGTTGTTCTGGACCGGCGTGCAGGCCGACAGCGTGATGCACGACCAGATCGACCAGCTGCAGCGGCAGTGGTCGGCCAAGGCCACGGTGCACCCCACGGCGAAGGCGAGCGCGGCACCCGCACAGCCCGCCGCGTACCACTACGGCAGGGCTTTCGCGATCATGTACATCCCCCGGTTCGGTTTCACATGGAACAAGCCGGTCCTGGAAGGCACCGGCACCGATGTGCTGAAGAAGGGGCTCGCCCACTACGCCCGGACCGCCCGGCTGGGGCAGGTGGGCAACTTCGCGGTCGCCGGGCATCGGCGCACCTACGGTGATCCTTTCCTCGACTTCCCTGAGCTCCAGGTGGGCGATGCGATCGTGCTGACGGACGGGACGACCTGGTTCACGTATCGGATCGACAAAGGCCCTTACAAAACAGTTCCGACGGACGTTGAAGTGATCGACCCTGTCCCACGTAAGTCGGGGTATGCGCGTCCCGGGCGCTATCTCACGCTGACCACGTGCGATCCCGAGTGGGGGCACAGTCACCGGCTGATCGTCTGGGCGCACTTGGACTCCACGCAGCCAGAGGAGTCAGGCAGACCCAAGGCGCTGCGCCGTTAGTCTGGTGCAGTACGGCGGGATTCTGGTGCCGTGGTGGAACGGAAGGGACGGCATGTACGGCTGGATCTGGCGGCATCTGCCAGGGAACGCGTGGGTGAAGGCGCTGATCTCACTGCTCCTGGTGCTGGCCGTGGTCTACGTCCTCTTCCAGTACGTCTTCCCCTGGGCCGAACCGCTGCTGCCCTTCAACGATGTGACGGTGGACAACCAGTGAGTGCGCGGATTCTCGTCGTCGACAACTACGACAGCTTCGTCTTCAACCTGGTCCAGTACCTGTACCAGCTGGGCGCCGAGTGCGAGGTGCTGCGCAACGACGAGGTGTCGACGGCGCACGCCCAGGACGGCTTCGACGGTGTGCTGCTCTCGCCGGGCCCGGGGACGCCGGAGGAGGCCGGGGTCTGTGTGGAGATGGTCCGGCACTGCGCCGCGACCGGTGTCCCGGTCTTCGGCGTCTGCCTGGGCATGCAGTCGATGCAGGTGGCGTACGGCGGTGTGGTGGACCGGGCGCCCGAGCTGCTGCACGGCAAGACCTCGCTGGTCGAGCATGGCGGCAAGGGTGTCTTCGCGGGCCTGCCGTCGCCGTTCACGGCGACTCGGTACCACTCCCTGGCCGCCGAGCCGGCCACGGTGCCGGCCGAGCTGGAGGTGACCGCGCGGACGCACGACGGGATCATCATGGGACTCAGGCATCGCGAACTCCCGGTGGAGGGCGTGCAGTTCCATCCCGAGTCGGTGCTGACCGAGCACGGGCACCGGATGCTGGCCAACTGGCTGGTGGAGTGCGGTGACCAGGGAGCCGTGGCGCGGTCGGCGGGGCTCGCCCCGGTGGTGGGCAGGGCCTCGGCGTGACCGCGCTGCGCCCCGAGCGCGAGACCGGTGCCTCGTACGGGGATCAGCCGTACGAGGGGTCGAGCGCGCTCGGGGGGACGGCGTTTCTGCCGCCCGTCGGCGACGGGACGGCGTATCTGCCGCCGATCGACGAGGAGACCGTCGCGCTGCGGATCCCCGATCCGCTGCCTATGTCGGCGTCTGCGGGCACAGCGGCCCTTTCTGGCACGGGAACCCCAGGAGGCGGCCGAGCGGCCCGCAGAAAGGCGGCCAAGCGGCGCGGTGGGCGGCATGGCGGCCCGCCGGAGGCGGCGTCCCACGATGCGGTGTCGCAGGAGAGCGGTGCTCCGGGGCGGTCGCTCTCCCGGGTCGAGGCGCGGCGGCAGGCGAGGGCGCGCAAGCCGGGCCCCGCGGTGGTGGCGAGCCGGGCGATAGGCGAGGTGTTCATCACCACCGGTGTGCTGATGCTGCTGTTCGTCACCTATCAGCTGTGGTGGACGAACGTGCGCGCGCACGCGCAGGCCGGCAAGGAGGCCAGCAGCCTCCAGCAGGACTGGGCGAGCGGCAAGCGGGCGCCGGGTGTCTTCGCGCCGGGCCAGGGTTTCGCGATCCTGCACATCCCCAAGCTCGACGTGGTGGCGCCGATCGCCGAGGGCGTCAGCAACGCCAAGGTCCTGGACAAGGGCATGGTCGGGCACTACGGCGAGGGTGCGCTGAAGACCGCCATGCCGCAGGACAAGACCGGCAACTTCGGTCTGGCCGCGCACCGCAACACCCACGGCGAGCCGTTCCGGTACATCAACAAGCTGGTGCCCGGTGACGCCGTGGTGGTCGAGACGCAGGACGAGTACTTCGTGTACAAGGTGACGTCGATGCTGCCGGTGACGTCGCCGAGCAATGTGAGTGTGCTGGACCCGGTCCCGAAGGGTTCCGGTTTCACCAAGCCGGGCCGCTACATCACCCTGACCACGTGTACGCCGGAGTTCACCAGCAAGTACCGGTTGATCGTGTGGGGCAAGATGGTCGAGGAACGCCCGCGCAGCAAGGGCAAGCCTGACGCGCTCGTCGAGTAAGGGCAGAGGCAGAGGAACAGTGGCAGCGACCGCCGACGACACCGAAGAGCAGACCGACGCGCCGGACGCGGCGCCCGTGCCGGGGCGGCGCCCCACCGGCCGGATCGCGACGGCGGTCAGCGTGTTCGGTGAACTCCTCATCACGGCGGGCCTGCTGCTCGGCCTGTTCGTCGTCTACTCGTTGTGGTGGACGAACGTGATCGCGGACCGCAAGGCGGACCGGGAGGGCGACAAGGTCCGCGACTCGTGGGCGCAGCGGGACACCGGCCCGGGTGCGCTGAACACGAAGGACGGCATCGGTTTCCTGCACGTGCCGTCGATGAAAAACGGCGAGGTCCTGGTCGAGAAGGGCACGTCGACGGACGTCCTGAACAACGGTGTGGCCGGCTACTACACGGACCCCGCCAAGGCCGTGCTCCCCACGGCCGGCAAGACCGGCAACTTCACCCTCGCCGCCCACCGGGACGGCCACGGCGCGAAGTTCCACAACATCGACAAGGTGAAGGTCGGCGACCCGGTCGTCTTCGAGACCCGTGACGACTGGTACGTCTACAAGGTCTACGACATCCTCCCCGAGACCTCGAAGTACAACGTCAAGGTCCTCTCCCAGATCCCCAAGGAGTCCGGCAAGACCAAGCCGGGCCACTACATCACCCTGACGACCTGCACGCCGGTGTACACGAGCCGGTACCGGTACGTGGTGTGGGGGGAGCTGGTCCGCGTGCAGAAGGTCGACAGCAACCGGACACCGCCGAAGGAACTGCGCTGACGGGCCTCCTTCCAGGGGCCTGTCGCCTAGCATGGCGGAGGGCCGAAGCCGCAACTACGACTTGCGGCTTCGGGCCTTGTTGCTCGGGGTCACCTCAGGCCTTTGAGGGGCGCTCCCGCGCTCCACGCCTCCACATCGTGGCGGTCAACCATGACGACCCCGCTCAGTTTGGCGATGGCCGGGGCTTCGCTGCTGAAGTTGCACGTGGTGCCTGTCGGACGACGACGTCCGTGCAGCCGTCGCGACGCAGGAGATCGGCGACGTGTCGTTCGAGTGCCTGCCAGGTCATGCCTTTGAGCGCCGCGGCGACTTCGGGTGCGCGTCCTTCCTCCAGGAAGCTGATGCGCCGGTGGTGCTGGCACAGCCTGCGTTCCACGTGCTCGATGTCCTGCCGAAGCTCGATGAGCTCGTGGCGGTGTTCGCCTGCTGAGGCGATGAGGGCGTTGAACATCGGGACGACGGTCTTGCCGAGGATGTGGGTGATGCGCTGGTCGATGCGGTCGTCGAGGGCGCTGAGGTCTGTCGGGGCGGGGTTTTCCACAGGCTGTGTGCGGGCCAGGTACTCCATGTCGAGGAGGTAGACACGGACCTGACGTGCGACTTCGCTGTCGCGGAGGAGCATGGCGACGTTGAGGACGGCTCGGCGGGAGAAGAGAGCAAGGGACCGTGTGCGTGACTGGATCCCACTGAGGTTCTTGAAGGACCTCAGTTCTTCGCCGACCAAGAGGCGGTAGCCGTTCGTCTCCAGCTCCGCTCGGTGATCCTTGAGCAGTGACTTGACGGCTTCGAGCCCTACCTCGAAGTATGCCGCCACCATCGCCGTCGTCACGTGCATCCCGTCCGGTCAACGAGAGGTGGCGTACGAGGACGCGAGCGATGAGGGGACTCGCGTGCGGGATGGTGTGAGTGCCGACAACGGCGGAGCCCCGGGGGCCCGCCCGGCCGGGGGGGGGGCGGGGGGCCCCGGGGGGGGGGGGGGGGGGGGCCCAAGTTGCCCCCCCACAAATTGTTACCCCCGGTGTGTTTTGGGCGGGGTTTGTTTGGAT
>NZ_JBFAXI010000132.1:0-18705 GCF_040680735.1 Streptomyces sp. NPDC051987
CCGCCTCGCCCCCCGGCCGCCTCGCTCACCGGCCGGCGCGCTCACCGCCGGCCGGTGAGCGAGGCGGGCCGGGGGGCGTTCACTGCTGTCGCGGTGCGGTGAGGAATGCGCGGACCAGGCCGCCGGCCTCTTCCCGGCATTCCTCGAAGTAGGCGTGGCGGGCGCCGGGGAAGAGGTGGGTGCGGGCGCCGGGGATGCGGGAGGCGAGCAGGGGGAGGTTGTCCGGCGGGGTCAGCCGGTCCTCGCCGCCGTGCAGGACGAGGGTGGGGGCGGTGATGCGCGGCAGGTGGTCCCAGGCGTCGTGCTCGTTGCTGGCGAGGAGGTGGGCGCGGCGGGCGTGGGCGGGCATCCGCGGGTCGCCGAGTGTGCGGTAGGGGCCGGGGTGGGCGGCCTGCCAGGCGGGCGTGTACATCAGGTCGGTCAGGGCCCGGCGCACGGCCCGGGGGTCGGGCTGCGCCAGCGACCGCCGTACGGATGCGTCGCGTTCCACCGCGTGGGGGCCGCCGGGGGAGGTGCAGCCCAGGACGAGCCGGCGCACCCGCCCGGGGTGGCGGATCGCCAGTGACTGCGCGATGCGGCCGCCCATCGAGGTCCCGTACACGTCGGCGTGCGTGATGCCGAGCGCGTCCAGGACCGCGACGACGTCGTCCGCGAACTGCCCGGTGGAGTACGGCCCTTGCGGCTTGCCGCTGTCGCCCGTGCCGCGCATGTCCAGGGTGAGGGTGGAGCGCACGGTGTGGAAGTCCTCGCGCACGCCGTCCCACCAGTGGTGGTCGTTGGCCTGTCCGGCGAGCAGCACCAGCGGCGGTCCCTGCCCGCGGTGCTGGTAGGCCAGGACGGTGCCGTCCTGGGCGCGGGCGAAGGCCGGGGCCGGCCTCTCGTGTGCGGTCATCGGGGTCCTAGGGGGAGGGACGGGCACGCGGGATGTAGGGATGTGCGGGCGGTGCGGGATGTCATGATGCCTTCTGGCGGCAACCGGGCCGAACACGGCAGGTCCGCGGAAAGGCTCCGGCCGGCCGGGCCCGCCCGCCGCGCGGCCGCCGTCCGCCGGCGCGACCGGCGCCCCGGCGGGCAGCCCCGCCGCACCGCCCGGCAGTTCGGGGGCCCTGCCGCACCTGCCCCGGGCCCTCTTGCGGCCGCTGCCGGCAGGCGGGCCCGCCCGCCCCCACCCCCCGGGGGGGCCGTTTTTCCGGACAGGACGGCGGCATCGTCCTTGCGCGCCCTGTGCACCGTGGTCACCGGGGCAGAGGGCGTCGTCCCGGGACAGGGCGGCCACCACGCCTGTGCCTGCCCGGCAACCCGGCCCCGACGCAGCCTTGTTCCCCGGCCGGAGCCACAGGGTCCCCCTGCCGGCCCCGGCCTGCCTGCCGCAGCCTGCAGGCCCCGGCCACGGGCCCGGCCACGGCCCCGGGCCGCGATGCCCTTGTCCCCGCGGGACGCGGCCGCCGTGTCCTTGGCCGGCCGGGCGGGGGGTTCGTTCCGGTGTCCGCGGTCCGGTGCGGTGCATCCGTGTCCCGGCGGCGCTGGAGGTGAAGCGGGCGACCGGCCGGACGAGATGGTGAGCAGCGGGCGCCGGGTCTCTGCCCGTCATGAACCCGCCGCTCTCCCAGCGTTCCCCCGCCCCCGGCCTCCCCAGGCCCCGGCCTCCCCGGGCCCCGGCCCCGGCCGAACTCCGGTTCCGGCCCGGCCCCGCCCCGGCCCCGGCTCCGGTCCTGGCGGTGGCGGGGTGCCGGTGCGGGGGTCAGGGGACCGGCTGGCGGTTGCGGGCCGCCTCGATGTCGGGGACGTGCTGTTCGGCCCAGATGCGTACGGCGCGCAGGGGGATGAGCAGGGAGTGGCCCAGGGGTGTGAGGGCGTACTCGACGCGGGGCGGGTTCTCGTCGTGGTCGTGGCGGCTGATCAGGCCGTCGGCCTCCAGTGAGCGCAGGGTCTCGGTCAGCGCCTTGGGGGTGATGCCCCGGATGTGGGTTTTGAGTTCGGTGAAGCGGCGGGGGCCGTCGGCGAGGGCGTTGACGACGAACACGGTCCAGCGGGCACCGATGCGGTGCAGCACCGTGCGGCTCGGGCAGGTCGCTGCCATCACGTTGTACGCCTTGCCCATGGCCCGCTCCAGTTTCGTTGTAGATACCGGTATCAAAACCATACCGTGGGTGTGCGGACGAACGGAAGTGAGGGCCGACACATGGAACGGATCCTGGTCATCGGGGGCGCGCGGGCGCTGGGCGCGGCTGTGGCGAGGCGTGCGGCGAAGGACGGGTACGAGGTGGTCGTCGGGGCTCGTGACCGGGCGGCGGCCGAGGTGCTGGCCGGCGAGATCGGCGCCACGGCCCTGCGCGTCGACCTGCAGGAGGAGGCGACGCTCGCGGACGCGGCGCGGGTTCTCAAGGACGGGGTCGACCACATCGTGACGACCGGTTCGGCCCCGCACGACGTGCGGGCCACCGAACTGGACCGTGACAGGCTGCTGGCCGCGTTCACCGCGAAGGTGGTCGGCCCGATGCTGGTGGCCAAGCACTTCGCGCCCGTCCTGCGGCCGGCCGCGTCGATGGTGCTGTTCTCCGGGGTGGTGGGCTGGCGCCCCGGGCCCGGATCGCTCGTCAAGGGCGTCACCAACGGTGCGGTGGAGTTCGCCGTGCGCCATCTGGCGGCGGATCTGGCACCGGTGCGGGTCAACGCCGTCTCGCCGGGAGTGGTGGACTCGGGCGCCTGGGACCGTCTGGGCGAGGGGAAGAAGGCCGCCCTGCTGGACAAGAGCGCGCAGACGGCCCTGGTGGGACGCCACGGCGAGAGCGAGGACGTCGTCGAGGCGGTGATGTGGCTGCTGCGCGCCGGCTTCGTCTCCGGCGAGACGATCCACGTCGAGGGCGGCGCCCGCCACCGCTCCGCCTGACCCCCGCAAGGGCGGCGCCCCCGCCCGGCCGCCGCGGGCCCGGCCGCCCCCCTTGCCCGTGCCCGGTCACGGCGTTGCGGAACCGGCGTCACGGGACGGCGTTGCGGAACCGGCGTTACGGGACGGCGCCCGCCCCCGGGGGGGGAGGGGAGGGGAGGGGGCCGCCGACAGGCACGCAGCAGGAACGGAGCGTTCCCGGCAGGAGAGCCCCCGGGCGCACGTCGTCACCCCAGAGTCATACCAAGGGAGAGTCCGTTGGACACCAGGATGCAGCGCCGGCCCGGCCAGACACAGGCGCCGGCCGGGAAGGACACCGCGGACACCGCGGACACCGCGGACACCGTGGACGCCGTGGACGCCGTGGACGCCGCGGACGGTGCGGGAGGGTTGGTCTGCTGGCTGGCGGGCCGCGGTCTCGTGCCGGAGACGCGTGCCAAACGGGCGTTCGCCGCCGCGACGTTCGTCAACCAGATCGGCAAGGGCCTGTTCATCTCCGGGGCCGCGTTGTTCTTCACCCGCTCGGTGGGCCTGCCCATCGCCCAGGTCGGGTTCGCGCTGGGGGCCGCTGCCCTGATCGGGCTCGCGGCCGGTGTTCCCGTGGGCCGTCTGGCCGACCGGCGCGGCCCGCGTGAGGTCTTCCGGCTCGCGGTCGTCGTGCAGGCCCTGGCCGTGGCGGGGCTGGTGTTCGTGCGTTCGATTCCCTCGCTGATCGTGTTCCTGTGCGCGGCCGAGCTGGCGGTGTCGGCCGGCACCGCGGCCCGCGGCCCGCTGACCCGGGCCCTGGGCGCCCCCAGCCCCACTCGCTACCGCTCCTACCTGCGGGCCCTGAACAACATCGCGCTGGGCTGCGGGGCCCTGGCGGCCGGTGTCGTCGTCCAGCTGGACACCAGGACCGCCTATGTGGGTCTCATCCTGGCCACCGCTGTGCTGTTCCTGCTGTCCGCGGCCGTCGCCTCCCGTGTTCCGTCCGTGCCGCCCGTCCCGGCCCCGGACCAGGGCGGCCGCTGGCCGGCGCTGAAGGACAGGCCCTACGTCGTGCTCACCGTCCTGGACGGCATCATGTCCATCCAGACCCAGGTGCTGATCTTCGCGCTGCCGCTGTGGATCATCGGGCACACCCAGGCGCCGCGGTGGTTCGTCGGCGCGAGCGTGGCGGTCAACACCGCCCTGGTGGTCTGCCTGCAGGTGCGGGTCAGCCGCGGCGTCGACGACAACGCGGCGGCCGGCCGGACGGCGCGCCGCGCGGGCGCGGCGTTCCTCCTGGCCACCGCTCTCATCGCGCTCGCGGCCGGCGCGCCGGGGTGGGTCGCCATGGTCGTCGTCGTGCTCGGCGTCATCGTCCACACCGCCGGTGAACTGTGGCACACCGCCGCCTCGTTCGAGCTGTCCTTCGGTCTGGCCCCGGAGCACGCCCAGGGCCAGTACTCGGGTCTGTTCGCCATCGGCCAGGGTCTGTCCAACGCGGTCGGCCCGCCGCTGCTCGGCCTGGTCTGCATCGGCTGGGGCGCGCCGGGCTGGCTGGCCATGGGGGCGGTCTTCCTCGCCGTCGGCCAGGCGGTACCGCTCGTGGTGAACTGGTCCGACCGCCTGCGCGCGCAGCAGCCGGCCTGAGTTCCCTCCCGTTCTCCCCGGCGTGCACCGTGCCCTTTCAGGCCGCGCCGGGCAACTCCCGGCATGGGTGCGGGGGACGCGCGCAGGCCGCAGGAGGGCCGCGCACTCCCGGCCCCGGCGCACGACTCCCGGCGCCTCCGGTACCGGCCGGCCCCCTCCAAAGGGAAACCTCCCGCACCGGCGGGGCGCCTGCACTGCGCCCACCGTGACAGGCAGCCCCCCGCCCCCGACCCCACCGCCCCCGACCCACCCGGCCCACCCGGCCCCACCGACCCCTGACCCCACCCGCCCCAAGCCTGAAGCCCCCAAGCCCTGAAGTCCCGAAGTCCTGAAGTCCTCAAGTCCTGAAGCCCCCAAGCCCCCAAGCCCCCAAGCCCTCAAGTCCCTGAAGCCCTCAAGTCCCTGAAGCCCTCAAGTCCTGGTGTCCTGGGGCTGTGTTCGGTGCCGTGCCGCGTGCCCGCACGGTGGGGGCCGGGACCTAGGTCCTATTCTGGCCGGGCCGGTGGGGTGCGAGGCTGTGGACAGCGCGAACGACATGTTCGGGAAGCACCCGGGTGTTCGCCGGGACCGGTTGTGTTCACCGGCCGGCTGATTTTCGCGTACTGCGGCCCGGGCGCCGGATTTTGAGCGATCGGAAGGTGAAATCTTGGACGCCAGCCGCTTGCCAGGCCTGCCGCAGCCGGATGACAACGAGCTGAGGGTGCACTGGAACTCGCCGCTCAGCGGGCAGCAGAAAGCGTCGGGAAAATACACGGTCGGCGAGCTCGACTTCGACGGGATCGTCGAATTCGCGCAGGAGGCGGACCAGTTGGGTGTGGATTCGCTGCTCATGGGGATCGGTGCTCACATGCCCGACCCGCTCCCGATGCTCGGGGCCCTGGTCCGTGCGACCCGGCGCGTGAAGTTCCTCCTCGCCTACCGGCCCGGGCTGCTTTCGCCGACGCTGTTCGCCCAGGTGGTCAACACGGTCTCGTGGATGTCGAACGGGCGGATATCCCTCAACCTGGTCGCCGGTGCCTCCCCGGTCGAGCAGGCGTATTACGGTGACTTCCTCGCCCACGACGAGCGCTACGCACGCTCGAACGAGTTCCTGGACATTCTCCACGGGCTGTGGAGCGGCCAGGCCCCGCTGTCCTACGAGGGCGAGCACTACCGGATCAAGGACGCGGAGATCGGCCTGGGATACAAGGGCGGGGGCCGTCCGGAGATCTACATCAGCGGGGCGTCTAAAGTGGCGCAGCAGACGGCCGTGGACCACGGTGACTGCTGGCTGCGCTACGGCGACACTCCCGAGGGGATGGCCGCGGCGGCCAGGCCCGTCCTGGCGCGGGGCGGCCGTGTGGGGACGCGCATGCACGTGCTGGCGAGAGAGACCCGCGCACAGGCGCTGGCGGATCTCGCGCAGATGATGGGCGAGCCCGACGAGGAACACCGCAAGCGGATCGCGGCGGCCGTGGCCTCCTCGGACTCGGTGGCGGTGAAGACGTCCTTCGAACTGGCCGGGGCCGCCCCGTCCGACTGGCTTTCCCCCATGCTGTACTCCGGTGCCGTGGCCTACCGCGGCGGTCCGGCCCTGTGCGTGGTGGGCAGCTACGAGGAAGTCGCCGCGTATCTCTACGAGTACAAGGCGGCCGGGATCAGCGAGTTCATCTTCTCCGGCTGGCCGACCCGCAACGAGATGCGCATCTTCTACACCCGTGTGCTGCCGCTGCTGCGCCGGCTCGAACGCACCGGGCAGCAGGCGGGCGAGCTGTCCGCCGCCGTGACCGCGTAGCCGAGGGTGCGGGGTGCCACCCGCGAAGGCCCCGCACCCCGCGGCCGGTTTCCCCGCACCGCACCGCACGGTGCGCAGCCGGCGGTGCCGCTCAGGGCGCTGCCGCCGGCAGACGGGCCGGCGCTTCCCGGGGGCCGTCACGGCGGGGGCGGCGTCCTCGCGGTGCGCCGACGGCGGCGGGCGCCGCGTATGTCCCGCAGGTCTCGCAGGTCCTGCCGGTCTCGCCGGTCCCGCAGGTCCTGCCGGTCCTGCCGGTCCTGCCGGTCCTGCCGGTCCCGGCGGTCGCAGGCGGCGTCGGCCCGGTGGACCGTCCCCGGCTCGCGGCCGGCCCGGGACGCCTTCCCGCTCCCGCGCCTGTGTGATGTCGTCGCAGGGCGTGTGCCACCGCGGACGACGCAGCGGTGCTCACCCGGCAGGCTCCGGTGCGTTGTGGGCGCGGCGGTAGGCCAGTGGTGACAGGCCCAGGTGCGTGTGGAAGTGCTTGCGCAGGGCGACGGGGTCGCCGAAGCCGGCGGCGGTGGCGATCCGTGCAACGGTCAGGTCGGTGGATTCCAGCAGCAGGCGCGCGTGCGCCAGCCGTCGTTGTGCCAGCCACTTCAGCGGGCTGCTGCCCACCTCGCTGCGGAAGCGCCGGGTGAAGGTGCGCACGCTCATGTGCGCGTGCCGGGCCATGTCCTCCAAGGTGACCGGCTCGGCCAGCCGGTCCAGCGCCCACTGGCGGGTCGCCGAGGTGGAGCGGTCGGTGTCCTGCGGTACCGGGTGCTCGATGAACTGCGCCTGGCCGCCCTCGCGCCATGGCGCCACCACGCAGCGCCGCGCGGCGGCCGAGGCCACCGCCGCTCCGTGGTCCAGACGGACCAGGTGCAGGCACAGGTCGATGCCGGCGGCTCCGCCGGCGGACGTCAGGATGCGTCCGTTGTCGACGAACAGCACGTCCGGATCGACCTCGACGCGGGGGAACAGCCGCGCCAGTTCGTCGCACAGCGTCCAGTGTGTGGTGGCCCGGCCGCCGTCCAGCAGACCGGCCGCCGCGAGCAGGAAGGCCGAGGTGCACAGGCTGACGATGCGGGTCCGCGGCCCGATCCGGTCCAGCGCCGCGGCGAGTTCCCCGGGAAGCGTGCCGGTCGCGAGCAGGTCCTCGCCGGGCTCCTGAGTGGCCAGGACGACGGTGTCCGCGCTCTCCAGCACCGACTCGTCGTGGTCGACGACGATCCGGTAGTCCTCGTGCGTGCGCACCGGCCGGCCGCCGAGGGAGAAGGTGACGACGGAGTACAGCGGAGTCCCGTCCGGCGTACGGGCCTCGTTGAACACCCGGGCCGGGATGCCCAGATCCAGCGGAAGGACTCCGTCGAGGGCGAGAACGGCGACACGATGCGGCATGGCCGGAATGGTACGACAGGTGGCCCTCCGGCCACTCACCCGTCTCGGTGAGCGCCCGCCACTCTTCCTTGCAGCGGGGACGCGGTCCCCGCTGAAGCAAGAGCAGGACAGGCAAGAGCAGGACAGGCATGAGCGAGGACGTCATGAGCGAGAACACCATGCGGGCGGTCACCATCAGCGAGTTCGGCGGAGCGCAGGTGCTGACCGTCCAGGAGGCCGCGCGCCCCGAGCCGCTGCCGACCGAGGTGCTGGTGCGGGTGCACGCCGCCGGGATCAACCCGGTGGACTGGAAGACCCGCGAGGGCCAGGGAATGGCCGGGCTGCAGACGCTCCCGCTGATCCTCGGCTGGGACGTCTCCGGCGTCGTGGAGAAGGTCGGCTTCGGCGTGACCACTCTGCAGGCCGGCGACGAGGTGTACGGCATGCCGTGGTTCCCGCGCGCCGCCGGCGGCTACGCCGAGTACGTGAGCGCACCGGCCCGCCAGTGGGCCCGCAAGCCGGCCACCCTCGACCACGCGCACGCGGCCGCCGTGCCGCTGGCGGCGCTGACCGCCTGGCAGACCGTGGTCGACACCGCCCACGTCCAGGCCGGCCGGCGCGTCCTGATCACGGCCGCCGCCGGCGGAGTGGGCCACTTCGCGGTCCAGTTCGCCCGGCACCTGGGCGCCCACGTGATCGCCACCGCCAGCGCCGCCCGCCACCCCTGGCTCAAGGAACTCGGCGCCGACGAGACCATCGACTACACCACCACGCGCTTCGAGGACGTCGTCAGGGACGTCGACGTCGTCATCGACCTGGTGGGCGACGCCCACGACCACACGAGCACCCGCTCGCTGAAGGTCCTGCGCCCGGGCGGCCTGCTGGTCGCCGTGCCGGCCGGTGTCTCCCCGGACCTGGCCCGGGCCGCCGAGGCGGCCGGCGTGCGCGTCACCGCGTACCTGGTCGAGCCGGACGCTCCCGCGCTGGCCACGATCGCAGGCCTGATCGACGCCGGTGAGGTCGCCGTCGAGGTGGAGGAGACCTTCCCGCTGGAGCAGGTCGGCACGGCCCACGCCCACGTCCAGGCCGGCCGCACCCGCGGCAAGGTCGTCCTCACCGTGACCGACTGACCCTCCCTGCCTGCAGTCAGGAGCAGCACCGTGTACTACGAGATCCGCCGCTACCGGGCGCAGCCCGGGCGCCGCGAGGAGTGGGTGCGCTCCATGGAGGACGTGGTCATCCCGTTCCAGGCCTCGCTGGGCATGGAGGTGACCGCCTCCTTCGTCGACGCCGAGGACGAGGACGGCTACGTGTGGATCCGCCGGTTCGAGGACGAGGCCCACAGCGAGGCCCTGTACGCGGCCGTGTACGGGCACGACCGCTGGAAGAACGAGATCGGTCCGGTCGTCCACGGCCTGCTGATCCCCGAGAACTCCGTCATCACCCGCGTGGTCCCCACCCCGGCCTCACCCCTGCGATGACCCGGCCCACGGCCGCTTCATCCACCACACCAGACCACAGCACAGCAACAGCAACAGCAACAGCAACAGCAACAGCAACAGCAACAGGGAACACAGGAACGATCGTGAGCACCGAGACACTCCAGAAGTCGGCCCCCGCCTCGTCCGTCACCCAGGCCGCCGCCGGCGCACTCGTCGCGGCGGTGCACGCCGCCGCTGCCCGGGCCGGCTTCACGGCGTCCGTCGCCGTCACCGACCAGGGCGGGCATCTGAAGGCATTCGACCGCGCCGACGACGCGCCCTTTCTCACCGCCGAGGTCGCCCTCGACAAGGCCTGGACCGCGGCCTCCTTCCGCATCCCCACCCACACGTGGAACGACTTGCTCGCCGACCCGCAGATCGCGCCGCTGGGCGGCCACTTTCGTGTGATGGCCGTCGGCGGCGGCTACCCGATCATCGACAACGGCCAGTGCGTCGGGGGGCTGGGGATATCCGGTGGCACCTACGACCAGGACCGGCAGGCAGCCGAGGAGGCCCTCGCCGCCCTCGGGTTCGAGCTGCCCGGTCTCCCACCCGGCCACGGAGGGCCGGCCCGCGGCTGACGGGCGCCGGCCGAGCCGCCGGCCGGTCGGCGGTCCGCTGGGGCGGCCGCCCGCGCACCGCGCACGAGACTCCCCGCACGGGTGACGGCCGGACCACGAGGAGCCAGGAGCAGCTCCGGCCGTCTCCGGGAACCGCCGTCAGGTGCGGTGCAGGCGCAGCTGGGCCGTGCCGCCGGCGTGGTGCGGGGACCCATGGGGTGCGCGGCTGCCGTGTGCGGCGGGGATCCGGTATTGCTCGCCGGCGCCCGCGCCGGCTTAGGTGCGGGCGGGTGCGGGCGGCTGTCCTGTGCGGGGTGGCCGCGGGGCTGTCAGGTCGTCTTGGCGAGCGTGGCGTATCCGGTGGCCGCCGCGGTCGTGGCGCCGGCGGCGCCTTCCTGGAGCTGGAAGAGCGAGCCGAAGGGGCGCTCGGCGAGCGGGAGCCGCCATGCGCCGGCTTCGACGCGTGCGGTGTCCGACACGCTGCCGCGCAGCAGTTTGACCCCGGCCTCGTTGTGGCCGGCGTGCGCGCCGAAGTGGACCGGGTAGGCGTCGGCGGCCCGGTAGGCGGGCAGGAAGGCGCGGCGGTAGCGGTCGGAGCGGTTGGGGGAGGAGTAGTGCAGGAGCAGGCAGTGGATGAAGACCACGCTGCCGGCGGGTGCCTCGATGGGGACGGCGAGGGCGGGGTCGGGGGCGTCGGCGCCGGTGACCTTGCCGCGGAAGTAGCCGTCGACGTAGTGGTCGGCCAGGCCGTGGTGGTGGGAGCCGGGGACGGTCTGCAGGGCGGAGTTCTCGGTGGTGGTGTCGTCGAGGTAGACCAGGGCGGTGACCAGGTCGGTGTTGGTGTGGGGGTAGTAGGCGAAGTCCTGGTGCCAGTCCACGACGCTGCCCACGTGCGGGGCCTTGAGGTGGAGCTTGCTGTAGTGGAAGAGGACGTCGGGGCCGATGAGTGCCTCGATGTGGTCGAGGAGCCGGGGGTGGGCGGCGGCCCGCTCGAACGCGGCGTGCTGCTTGGTGGGGGACCAGATCCGGCGGGCCATGCCCGTGTCGCCCGGCTCCGTCTCGGCGACGGAGCCGATGTCGGGGACGTCCAGGATCTGGGTGATGGCGGCGTTCAGCTCGGCCACTTCGCTGGGGTCGAAGAGACGCTCGGCGACCGCGAAGCCGTTCTCGCGGTACTCCTTGACGAACGTGTCGGTGGGCGTGGACATGCGCGGGGTTCCTTTCTGACGGGGCGGCGGGGGGAGCGGGGGAGCGGGCCGTGCCCGGCCCGCCGGGCGGCGGCTGCCCGCCGGACCCCGCCGGGGTGCAGCGGCGCCGCCGGCCGGCGCCCCGCGTGCCGGCCCGGCGGCCGGTGCGGACCCGGGACACCCCGGTCACACGGCGCTGAGCGGGCGTGCGGCGGGAGCGGGGCGGACCGGGGACACGCCGGTCACACGGCGCTCAACGCCTGCTGCGGGTGCCGGGTGTGCGTGCCCACGCGGTTCCGCGGGTGTGCGGCGGGCGCGTGCGGCGGGCGTGGGTCACACGGTGCTCACGGTGCTCTGTGCGTGCCGGGCGACGGTGTCCTCGTAGATCTCCCGGAAGAACATCGCGAGGATCTCCTGGACGTCGTCGATGTAGCTGAAGACCTTCTGGAAGTCTTCCTCGCTGAAGATCAGCTGGTGGAGGATGTCCCACATCTCCTGGGAGTGGTCCTCGGTGGTGTCGACGTGGAGGTGGGCGGCCTGCCCCTTGACGCTCTCCTTGCCGAGCTGCTCCTGGAGGTTCTCCACGATGGCCGGCTGGAGCTTGACCTGCGTGTACTCCACCAGGTAGTTGGAGACGACCGGGGCGAGGGCCGACTCGTGCTCCAGGGTGTAGTAGAAGAAGCCCTCGAACAGGCGGGTGGACAGGTAGGGCTCGGTGGCGAGGATCTCTTCCTCGGTGACGCCGGCGGCCGCGGCGTCACCGATGTACAGCCGGTCGTGGAGCATCTCGTCGGCCTGGTACTGCGCGTAGTCGCGGGCGGCCCTGGGCGAGACCTGGGCGATCTTGTAGATGGCCTTGGACTGGCTGACCCTGGACAGGCGGATCCGCCACACGTGCTCGATGAGGGTACGGCGGTAGTACGCCTGGTGCAGGGAGGGTTCGCTCAGGTGGGACGCGAAGGGGACGGTGGCCTTCCACTCGGCCATCTTCTTGTCCAGGTAACGGTCGAGCTCGGCCTTCTTCAGGCGGCTCTGCTCGGCGTCGTAGAACGGCTTGGGGTGGGTGATCCCGGTGTGGTGCACGCGGTTCATCACGTTCTCCTTCTCGGCAGGAAAAGAGCAGGGGTGCAAAAGGGGGGGGTGCGGGCGCAGGCGGGGTGTCCGCGAGGACGCCGCGGTCTGCGGTCTGCGGTCCGCGGTCCGCGGTCAGCGGTAGCGGACGTGGAAGTGCTCGTCGGCGTGCCGTTGGAGGAAGGCGGTCTCGGCCTCAAGGTCGTCGGCCGACACGTCCCACAGGGCGTCCATCAGGCAGATCGCCCGGTCGGAGGCCTCGAGCTGGGTTCCTTCGCTCACGTGGACGCGCAGGATCCTGGGCGGCCGGGTGGGCGGGTCGAAGCCGATCGCGTCGACAGTGCGCCCCTTGTCGCCGTACTTGCTGAGGAACACGGTCGCCGGGGTGGGCGTGCCGGTGCGCAGTGCCTGGAGCTGGGAGGCGCTGTCGAGCCGCTCGTGGAAGGCGTCCTGCCGGCCCTCGGGCAGCAGCATCGCCTCGGTCCACAGGTCGAAGAAGGACAGCCCGGTGACGGTGCGGACGCTGGGGTCGATGAGACTGCCGCCCATGCGGGGGTTGATCTCGATGATCTCCCAGCGTTTCTTCGCCTCCCAGTACTTGGCCTCGATGTGGAAGGCGCCGGTGCTCAGTCCGTGCTCCTGCAGGGACTGCAGGCAGCGGGTGACGAAGCCGGCTCCTTCGAGGAGAAGGTCACGGCCCAGGCTGACGGGCGGGCTGACCGACATCCCTTCCAGGGTGGTGCGTTCGAGGCGTTCCACGCGGGCCTTCTCGTGGACGCACAGGTGGTGGACGTCTGCGTCGAGGACGAACGTCTCGAAGCTGAACTCCGGGCCCTCGACGTACTCCTCGGCGAGGAAGTCGTAGCGGTCCATGAAGATCGCCTTCATGGCGCGGTCGGCGCGCATCTGCTCCTGGATCGCGGGCAGTTCGGCCAGGTCCTCGAGGTCGTCCAGGATGAAGGCCGCGAAGGACGCGGCGCCGCGCACCGGTTTGACGAACCAGCGGGAGGCGGGGTCGAGTCGGGGGGGCGTCCCGGGGGTGAGCCGGTGCACGCGGACCTCGCTGAGCTGCTCGGCGAACAGGTGCCGGCGCAGTGCGTACTTGTCCAGGCACAGGCGCAGGGCGGGCTCGGCGCAGTCGCGTGCGCCGAGCTGCCGGTTGGTCTCGGCCATCAGCAGCCGGTAGCCCTCGAAGCTGGCGAGGGCGGCCTTCACGCGCCAGCCGCGGTCGGCGAGTTCACCGACGGCCTTCTCGATGTCCCCCATGTGCAGGTCGTCTTCCTCGGTGACCACGCCGTCGGCCAGGTGGCGGCGGCTGGCCTGCCAGACCTCCGGCGTCTTGGGCCGGGAGCTGACGGCGACCAGGGACACCCCGAGCCGGGCGGCGGCCGCGGCGGCCTCCTCGGTGTAGGACTTGCCCTGGTGCATGAGGAGCAGGACCGCTTCGTTCATCTGTGCATCTCCTCGCGTGTTCCGCGTCCGGCCCCGTGCCTCAGCTGAGGCGGGCCGGCTGCTGGTGGGCGGTCTCGAGCTGGCGGGCGCTGTCCAGCTGGTGGGCGCGCAGGATGTCCACGAGCCGGGCGGCGCTGCCCTCCCGGATCGGGTCGACGACGGGCAGCCCGGTGTCGGCCTGCAGCTTCTCGGCCTCGCGCCGGTAGTCCTCGTCGCTGAAGCCGACGCTGTTGACGCTGATGGCGGCGACCTTCGCCGGCCGCAGGACCCCGCTGAGCTCCTCGTTCATGCGGATGATCTCGGCGATCGGGGGGATGGGCGTCTCCCAGACCTTGGTGCGCTCGGCGCCCAGGCGGTGGCAGAAGACCAGCGCGTGCGGCAGGGCACTGTGCAGGATGGTCAACGCCACGCCGCTGCCCTGGATGTGGTTGAGGCCGGCCTGCCCCTCGACGACGACCCACTCGTTGCCCGCGGCCGCCTCGATGACGACCTGCTCCACGGCGCCGCCCATGAAGTCGCCGGGCACCGCGTCGACCGCGACGCCGTGACCGGAGATCAGAATGCCGCTCTGGCCGGTGGCGGCGAACCCGGTGCGGATGCCGCGCCGGTTGGCCTCGTTCCAGATCTCCAGGCCGGTGGTCTTCTTGCCGATGTTGCAGTCGCTGCCGCACGTGTGGACGATCCAGGCATCCACATCCAGCACGCGCGCCTTGTTCAGCGGCGTCTTCGGGGCGTCCTTGGTCTCCCAGACGGTGATGCCCTTGTCCCGGACGGCACGGGCGATGTCGGCGTCGTCCGCGAGCCGGTAGTGGATGGAGTTGATGATGTGCAGGCCGCTGGCGACGGCCGCCAGCAGGTGCGGCTTCCAGCCGGAGGGCAGTTCCGCGGAGTGCAGCCCCTTGCCGACGATCATCACCTCGGGCTGCAGGTGCAGCGCCTGCTCGACGCGGCTGACGATCGGGATCGCACCGCCGTAGCCGAGGACGTCCTGCACGGTCTGCCCGGCCTTGCGGCTGTCGATCACGGCGACACAGCGGTCCCCGCGGTAGCGCAGCAGCGAAGCGCCGATCTTGCTCGTGAAGAGCCCGAAGCACCCCTCGGCGAACAGCACGAACTTCTTGTCGATCAGCTCCGCATGGGTCAACTGAGCCATGTCTTCCTCCACCAACTCATCGGTTCGGTCTGCGGATGGCACACGACGGGCGGCGCTCTCAGGCGGCGGGCTCCGTCGTCAGGCGGTACTGCGCCCGCGCCTGGCGCACGGCCGCCTCGATCTGCTCCTGGGTGCCGCCCCGGAAGAGGAAACGGCCGCCCTGGACCGTGGCGTAGGAGCCGGGACGCGACAGGAGGACCTCACCCGCCCCGGGCACCAGCTCCCGGTACACGTAGGGAACCTCGCCCAGCAGCGGGGTCGCGCCGGTGACCTTCTGGGGCAGCGGCCGGGGGCCGGGCACGATCAGCCAGCCGCCGCTGAGCTCCGCATCGAAGACGGGCAGCTGAACCGGGTGCCCGAGCAGCACGTCGGCCCACAGCCTGAACAGGTTCACCCCGTGCACGTCGTGGATGACGTAGGACACGTCGGCGCCCGGCACCCGGGCTCCGACCTCCAGGAACACCAGCTCCTGCCCGGTGTCGAACAGCTCCAGGTGGAAGGCGGAGCTGCGCAGCCCGAGCGCGCTCAGGCAGCGCACGGCGAAGTCCTCGCACGCCTCGCGGACCGCGGGATCGGTCTGGAAGACCGAGCCGAGCGGTTCGCCCGCGACCTCGAAGTCCAGGCAGGTGGCGACGTAGCGCGAGGTGCACAGGAACAGCGGTTTGCCCGCGGCGTCCAGGACACCGTCGACGTGCAGGATCTCCCCCTGCACGAACTCCTCGATCTCGAAGCCGTCCAGGTCCCGTCCGGCGCACCAGGCCCGCAGCGCGCCGGCCGAGGCGATCTTGTGCACGCCCTGGCTGGCCGCCCCCCGCACCGGCTTGACGATCACCGGGTAGCCGAACTCCCCGGCCACCGCCAGGACCTGCTCCTCGCTGCGGCACGCCGCCCACCGCGGCACCCGCAGGCCGGCGCGCGACAGCGTCTCCTTCATGACGGTCTTGTCACGGAACCGGGCGATCTGGGCGGGGCCCGCACCGGGGATGCCGTAGCGCTCGCGCAGGATCGCCGCGAGGTCGAGGAGGAACTCGGAGAACCCGATGACGTGGTCGAACGGGCCTTCCTCGGCCACCACCGCGTCCACGAGGCGCAGGACGCCGTCCAGGTCGCCGAAGTCCTCAACCACATGGACCCGTTCGGCGCCGGCCGGCACCGAACTGAGGCCGCCCTCGTCACAGACATAGGTGACGCGGTCGGTCTCCGGACGGAAAATGATCTCGGGAGCGGCGAGCCGGTTCTCCCAGCGCCGCTCGTCCTCGTACAGAGGCCAGCGGTTCAGGTACAGGATGGCGCCGGACATGGCTGACGTCCTCACGGTGGGCACGACGGATGGACAGCCCCGGCCGGACGGCCGGTCGACTGGCGGCGTGTGGCGGCCTTTTGGCGGGAAACCGGAAGAAACAAACCGGAAGGTGAATCCCGGCCGGCCCCCCGGCACGTCGAACGCGCAGACCCAAGCCTCGCACGGCAGCGGCCCGCCCAGAATAGGACCTAAGTCCCGGCCCGCCTTCCCCCGCAGCCCGTCGGCTCTCCCCGCCGTAGGCGACAGCGGTATTCTCCATTCTCCGCGCACGAAACCGGCGTTGCCGCACCTTTCCATGGGAAGATCGGCCTATTGCCCGCCCGCCGCACGGGACACAGAATTCTGACCGTGCCCCCACCGCCCTTCACGGGCTGCCGTGCGCTCCGGGAAACCGCACCGGAAAACCCCTTTTCCCGCGGCCCGGCACGACCATCGTCCGGCGGCGGGACGGCACGTGCGCGACCCGCCCGCGGATGCCGGAGAAAAACCCGCGCCCGGCGGGGGAGACGGCCCTGCAGCCGGGCCTGAGAAAACCGGACCGAATCTCGCGGGACAGGTGGTGGGCCATGACGGAGGCGACGCAGACGGTACGGCGGGCGGCCTCGGAGGACTTCCGGGCGGCGATGGCCCGGTTCCCGGCCGGGGTCGTGGTGGTGACGACCCTGGGCGGCGACGGCGTGCCCCGCGGCTTCACGGCCAGTTCGTTCTGTTCGGTGTCCGCGGACCCGCCGCTGATCCTGGTGTGCCTGGCCGACTCGGCCGACTCCTCCACGGCGTTCGCCGCCTGCGACCGCTTCGCGGTGAGCGTGCTCGGCCCCGAACACCAGGTGCTGGCACGGCGGTTCGCGACCAAGGGCGCCGACAAGTTCGCCTGCGGCGGCCTGTCCCGCACGCCCGGCGGACTGCCGGCCGTGGCGGGCGCGCTCGTCGAACTGGACTGCCAGACACACGCCCGCCACCCGGCCGGCGACCACACCATCCTCATCGGCAAGGTGGCGGGCACCCGCCTGGGCGAGGACACCCTCACCCCCATGGTCTATTACGACCGGTCCTTCCGCCTCCTGGCCTGAACACCAAATCCGCGGCCCCCGGCAGAGAAAACCCGGCACAAAAAGCCCGGCACAAAAGTCCGGCACAAAAGTCCGGCGCAAAAGTCCGGCAGAAAAAAGGGGGCCCGGACCGCCTCGCACCGCACCTTTCACGGGCAGACGGGGCCTGTTGCCCGCCTGCCGCACGCGACACACACTTCCCCGGAACAGTCCACGCACCGCCGCCCGGCCGCCCGGCACCCAAAACCGGCGGGCACAGGGGCCACACACATCACGCTCCGCACAGATCGCCTCGGCCCCGACGGCCGGGCGACACCGTATCCACAGGTATGCACAGCCACACACGGCGAATGACGGGAAACGGGAGACACGACGATGCTGCTGAAGGTCGCTCCGATCGATTCTTTCTCTGGAACGTTCCGCATCCCCTCCTCGAAACCGGAGACCCAGCGGGCCATCCTGACCGCCACCCTGGCCGAGGGAACCTCCCGCATATTCAACGATCTGCGCTGCGAGGAGACGCAGACCATGAAGAACGCCTGCCGCGCCCTCGGCGCCACGATCACCGAGCACGACGGACACCTGGAGATCACGGGCATCGGCGGGACCTTCCCCCGCATCGGACGCGTCATCCAGTCCCGCGGCTCGGGCCTGGTCTTCCGCATCGTGACGGCCCTGGCCTCCGTCCAGCCCTCACCGGTCGTCGTCACCGGCGACGCCACCTTGCGCAACCGCGTGATGGAACCCCTGCTGCAGGCACTGCGCGAACTCGGCGCGGACATCGAGTCCATCGTCAGCGAGAACAAGGCCCCGGTCGTCAACTGGGGACGCGGCCTGAAGGGAGGCACCTGCCACCTGCCCGGCGACATCAGCTCGCAGTTCATCACCGCCGTCCTGTTCGCCGCACCGCTGGCCGAGGGCCCGGTCGAGATCGAGGTGAGCGGCGAGGTCTACTCCAAGTCCTACATCCGCCAGACCCTGGCCAGCCTGACCGACGCCGGCATCAAGGTCTCCGCCTCCGAGGACCTGCGCCACTACCAGGTGGAACCCTCCGCCTACCAGGCCCAGGACATCACCATCCACGAGGACTACACCTCCGCCTCCTACCTGCTGGCCGCCGCCGCGCTCTTCCCCGGCCGCACCGTCCTCAGCAACGCCTACGGCGACAGCATGCAGGGCGAGTTCGCGATCGTCCCCATCCTCCAGCAGCTCGGCGTGAGCGTCACCTTCGACCACGACGCCGCGCTGATGACCATCGACAACCCGCCCGGCAGCCTGCGCGGCCACTTCGAGGTCGACGTACGCGACTGCCCCAACATCGTGCCCACCCTCGCCGCCCTCGGCGCCTACGTACAGGGCAGCCTGCGGGTGACCGGAGGACGCCTGACCCGCTTCCACAAGGCCTCCCGCATCGAGGCCATGGCCGCCGAACTCACCCGCGCCGGCGTGGACATCGACGTCCTGTACGACGACGGCGTCTGCGACGGCTTCGAGGTCCGCGGCGCACACACCTACCCCGGCGGGGTGACCCTGTCCAGCTGGGGCGACCACCGCATCTTCATGTCGCTGTTCCTGGCCGGCCTGCGGATGCAGTCCGCCAACCGGTTCTCGGGCTTCGAGGACGTCAAGCTGTCCTTCCCCACCTTCCTGGAGGACTTCGCCACGGCAGGCGTACGGACCACGGCCGTCGAGGAGGAGACCGCCCCCGCCCAGCCCGTCGGCTGACCACCGCCCCCCCCCGCACACCGGCCCCCGGCCGTCGCGCACGTCCCCCTGGCCCAGGTGCCGGCGCGCGGGCAGCACCCCGCCCGCGCG
>NZ_JBFAXI010000133.1:0-16876 GCF_040680735.1 Streptomyces sp. NPDC051987
GGTCGGCCCGGCCCCGCTGTGTCGGCCGCGGCGCTGCAGTCGTCCGGCACGGCCATGACGGGGGGCACGCGCGCGTGCCCCCCTGCTTGGCCGTCGGCCTCTTACTCCTGCTTCTTGCGTCGCGTCCCGAAGACAATCTCGTCCCAGCTCGGCACCGCGGCCCGGCGGCCGGGGCGGACGCCGTCGGCCTCGGCCTGGCGATCGGTGGCGCCGATCAGCCGGTCGCGATGGCTGCCCACGGAGCGGGGCATGAGGACGTCCGCGTAGGCGGAGCCGGCCGAGGCCGCAGGGGCCGGGGGCTCCTCCTCCACCGGTTCCGGAGCGGGCTCCTCCGCGATCTCCACGGGACGCTCCGGGACCACCATGTCGCCCCGGAAGCTCGGCACCGCCTCCAGGAGGCTGGTCAGCGAGTCGCGTTCGCCGGTCGTCTCCTCGGCCGGTTCGGACGACTGCGCGGGCAGGGCGGGCCGCTCGCGGTCCCGGTCGCCGGAGCGGTCCAGCGGACGGTCGCGCGGCAGCCGCGCGATGCGCGGTACGAACGGAAAGCTGGGCTCCGGTACGGCGAGGTCGTCGGACTCGCCGATCAGCGAGCGCGCCTCGTCGTCGACCGCCTGGACGAGCCGCCGGGGCGGGTCGTAGGTCCAGCTCGCCGAGTGCGGTTCGCCCGCGACCCGGTAGACGAGCAGGACCTCCCAGGTGCCGTCGTCCCGGCGCCAGGAGTCCCACTGCACGGTGTCCTTCTCGGCACCGCGCAGCACCAGCCGCTCCTGCACGGCCTCGCCGAGCAGGGGACCGGAGTTCTCGCCGGGCCGGCGGACGGGCGTCTTGCGCGCCCGCTCGGCCATGAAGGCGCGCTCGGCCAGTACCGGACCCTCGAAGCGCCGCACCCGGTCGACGGGGATCCCGGCGAGCTGCGCGACCTCTTCCGCCGTCGCGCCCGCCCGTATCCGCGCCTGGATGTCCCGAGGCCGGAGATGGCTCTCCACCTCGATCTCGATCTGGCCGAGCCGGGGCCGGTCGCCGCGCACGGCGGCACGGAGCCGTTCGTCGATCGGAAGGGTGTACTCCGTAGAGTCGGCAGCCTTGAGCACCAGCCGTGTGCCGTCATTGGAGACGGCCACGACACGCAGTTCGGGCATGGGGACCTCCCGGGTGGTGCCTGCCGACGTCACGTGCGTCGCTGCTTCCGCTAGTCGAGTGTGGCCTGCCCGGGTGCAGCCTGCCACAACCTTGCCGAGTTGCCCGGCGTGTCGGGCACGGGCCCTGGGCCGCCGTTATGGCACGGTTACCTATTCGCAACGCTAAGTGACCAACTCCGTCACCCTGTGCAACTAGCCCCCTCCCGGCGGTCCTGCAAGGCCTCGGACGCCCAGGCGGGAGACCGGACCCAGGGCTCGCAACAGTACTCCATTCGGACCACGTGCGTGGATGGGCGCGCCGCCCAACTTCTGGCAACAAGCGCCCTCTGGCCGTTGTTTGCCCGCATCGGGCGATCTTGAACGTGGTGTACTTCACGCAATCCCCAGAAACGGAACGAATGGAGTCGTTCGCGCGTCCCGTTCCGGTGCGGCCGATCGAACAAGTGCCGGAAGGGCAGGCAGGGTTCGGTCCCCCGCCTGCCGGTGTCCGACGCCTGCCCGGCTACTGCCCCAGAACCCTCCGCAGATAGTCGTTCTGGAAGAGCCGGTCCGGGTCGAGCCGGTCCCGCAGCGCCGTGAACTCGCCGAAGCGCGGGTAGACCTTGGCGAAGTACTCCGCGTCCCTGGTGTGCACCTTGCCCCAGTGCGGGCGGCCCTCATGGGCGGTGAAGATGCGCTCGGCGGCGGTGAAGTACGCCTGGTACGGCGTGCCGCGGAACATGTGCACCGCGACGTAGGCGCTGTCCCTGGCGGACGCGGTGGACAGCGCGATGTCGTCGGCCGGGGCGGTGCGGACCTCGACCGGGAAGTTCACCCGGAGGTCCGACCGGTCGACCATCGCCCTCAGTTCCCGCAGCGTGTCCACCAGGGCCTCGCGCGGGACGGCGTACTCCATCTCCACGAAGCGCACCCGGCGCGGGGAGGTGAAGACCTTGTAGGGGATGTCCGTGTACGTCCGCGCGGACAGCGCCGTGCTGGAGATCCGGGCGATCGCCGGTACGACGGCGGGCGCCGCGCGGCCGACCAACTGGGCGGCGTGGAAGACGCCGTTGGAGAGGAACTCGTCCTCGAACCAGCCGGCCAGCCGCCCCACCGGCTGCGCCGGTCCCGCGCTGCGGTTGTTGCGCTTGGTGTTGGTGTTGCCGGTGTGCGGGAACCAGTAGAACTCGAAGTGCTCGTTCTCGGCGTGGAGCTGGTCGAACTCGGCGAGCACCCGGTCCAGCGGCATCGGCTCCTCCCGCGCGGTGAGCAGGAAGACCGGCTCCACCCCGAAGGTGATCGCGGTGACGATGCCCAGCGCGCCGAGACCGACCCGCGCGGCCGCGAAGACCTCCGGGTTCTCCTTCTCCGAGCAGGTGAGCACCGAGCCGTCGGCGGTGACGAGTTCGAGCTCCCTGATCTGCGCGGCCAGCGACGCCGACTCCCGGCCGGTGCCGTGGGTGCCGGTGCTGGTGGCCCCGGAGACCGTCTGCTCCATGATGTCGCCCATGTTGGTCAGCGACAGGCCCTCGCGGGCCAGGGCCATGTTGAGCCGCTTGAGCGGGGTGCCGGCCTCGACCGTGACGGTCATGGCCTTGCGGTCGATGTTCCGGATCCCGGTCAGCAGGTGAGGGCGGACCGAGACGCCGTCGGTCGCGGCGATCGCGGTGAAGGAGTGGCCGCTGCCGACCGCCTTCACCTTCAGGCCGTCCTCCGCCGCCTGCCGTACGGCGGCCGCGAGTTCGTCCACGGAGGCGGGCGTGACCTCTCGCGCGGGGCGGACGGTGACATTCCCTCCCCAGTTACGCCACGTGCCGCTCTTCCCGCTCGCTGTGCTGCCCAACGGTGCCTCCCCGACCCGTGACCGGCCTGCTGAGCCGGCGGTACCCGAGGAAACCGACCGCCACCGCGACGGCCCCGGACACGGCCGGAACCCCGTACCCGGCACGGGCGCCGGCCGCGTCGATCACCCAGCCGGCGACCGAGGAGCCGAGCGCCACCCCGACCGCGAGGCCGGTGCTCACCCAGGTCATTCCCTCGGTGAGCTTCGCGCGAGGTACGTGCTTTTCGATGAGGGACATCGTCGTGATCATCGTCGGTGCGATGGACAGGCCCGCAACGAACAGCGCCACGGCCAGAAGCGGCAAGTTTCCGACCAGTAGGAGGGGGATCATACTCACGGCCATCGCACATATGCCCAGCAGCCACCTGCGTTCCGCTCTCCCCGCGAACCGCAGGAGCCCGAAGACCGCTCCGGCGACGCAGGAACCCGCCGCGTACAGCGCCAGGACGATGCTGGAGGCGCCCTTGTGGGCCCGCTCGTCCGCGAAGGCGACGGTCACCACGTCGACCGCCCCGAAGATCGCCCCGGTGGCCACGAAGGTCGCCACCAGCACCTGGAGGCCGGGCGCGCGCAGCGCCGAACCGCCGCCGTGGTGCCCGCGCGGGTGCGGCTCGGGCTCGGTGGCCCGCTGGGCGGTCAGCCAGAAGACACCGGCGGCGAGGAAACCGGCGGCCAGCAACGGGCCCGCCTCCGGGAACCAGGTCGTGGACAGGCCGATGGAGAGGATCGGCCCGACGATGAAGCACACCTCGTCGACGACGGACTCGAACGAGTAGGCGGTGTGCAGCTGCGGGGTGCCCCCGTAGAGGGCGGCCCAGCGGGCCCGGATCATCGCGCCCAGGCTCGGCACCGTGCCGATCCCCGCCGCGCACACGAACAGCACCCAGTCCGGCCACCCGTAGTGCGCCGCGCAGAGCAGCCCGGCCGCCGCGGCGAGCGCGAGCAGGGTGGCGGGGCGCAGGACGCGGCGCTGGCCGTGCAGGTCGACCAGCCGGGACACCTGCGGCCCGATCGCCGCGGCGGACAGCGCGATGGTGGCCGACAGCGCGCCCGCGAGCCCGTACCGCCCGCTCAGCTGGGAGATCATCGTGACCACGCCGATGCCCATCATGGACAGCGGCATCCGGCCGACGAAGCCCGCGGCGGAGAAGCCCCTGCTGCCGGGGGCGGCGAACAGGGCGCGATAGGGGCTGGGCACGGGTGTCTCCGACGGCTCTGCGGGGTAAGGCTCTGCGGGTAAGGCGTGACGGCGGCTGATACAGCTTACGAGTGCCCCTGCTGTGCCGCACCCCTTCCGCACCGGGGATAAACATCCCGAATCCGACTCTTCACGCTCCTGTTTCCGGGCCGTCAGTGCCGGGTGGCAGGATCGGCTCATGTCAGACGCGCTCGATGCCACCCCCTACGACGCCCTGCTCCTGCTCTCCTTCGGCGGCCCGGAAGGCCCGGACGACGTGGTTCCGTTCCTGGAGAACGTGACCCGCGGGCGCGGTATCCCGAAGGAACGCCTCAAGGAGGTCGGGCAGCACTACTTCCTGTTCGGCGGGGTCAGCCCGATCAACGACCAGAACCGCGCCCTGCTGGACGCCCTGCGCAAGGACTTCGCCGAGCACGGCCTGGACCTGCCGATCTACTGGGGCAACCGGAACTGGGCGCCGTACCTGACGGACACCCTGCGCGAGATGGTCGCTGACGGCCGCCGCCGCATCCTGGTGCTCACCACCAGCGCCTACGCCTCCTACTCGGGCTGCCGCCAGTACCGCGAGAACCTCGCGGACGCGCTGGCCGAGCTGGCGGCCGAGGACCTCGAACTCCCGAGGATCGACAAGCTGCGGCACTACTTCAACCACCCCGGCTTCCTCGACCCGATGATCGACGGGGTGCTGGCCTCCCTCGCCGACCTCCCGGAGGACGTCCGCGCGGGCGCCCACATCGCCTTCACCACCCACTCCATCCCGACCGCCGCCGCCGACACCTCGGGCCCGGCCGAGACGCACGGCGAGGGCGGCGCGTACGTCGAGGAGCACCTGGACGTCGCCGAGCTGATCGCCGGCGCGGTCCGTGAGCGCACCGGCGTCGACCACCCCTGGCGGCTCGTCTACCAGTCCCGCTCCGGCGCCCCGCACATCCCGTGGCTGGAGCCGGACATCTGCGACCACCTGGAGGAGCTGCACGGCGCCGGCGTGCCGGCCGTGGTGATGGCCCCCATCGGGTTCGTCTCCGACCACATGGAGGTCCTCTACGACCTCGACACGGAGGCCAAGGCCAAGGCCGAGGAGCTGGGCCTGCCGGTCCGCCGGTCCGCGACCGTCGGGGACGACCCCAGGTTCGCCGCCGCGATCCGCGACCTGGTCCTGGAGCGCGCGGCCGTGGAGAGCGGACGGCAGGTCACGCCGTGCGCCCTGGGCGCGCTCGGCGCGAGCCACGACCTGTGCCCGGTCGGCTGCTGCCCGGCCCGCGCCCCCCGCCCCGCCGCGGCCGGCGCCGACAGCCCCTACGCGTGAGGAGCCCCGTGACCGACGCCCTGCACACGGACCTGCTGCACCTCGCCCGGGAGGCGGCCGCCCGCGCCGGCGAGCTGCTGCGGGACGGACGCCCGGCCGACCTCGCCGTGGCCCGCACCAAGTCCAGCCCGATCGACGTCGTCACCGAGATGGACATCGCGGCGGAGAAGCTGATCACCGATCTGATCGCCGGGCACCGGCCCGACGACGGCTTCCTCGGCGAGGAGGGCGCGTCCACGGAGGGCACGAGCGGCATCCGCTGGGTGATCGACCCGCTCGACGGCACGGTCAACTACCTGTACGGGCTGCCGACCTGGGCGGTCTCCATCGCGGCCGAGCAGGACGGGGAGACCGTGGTCGGCGTCGTGGCGGCGCCGATGCGCGGCGAGACGTACCACGCGGTGCGGGGCCGCGGGGCCTGGGCGACCGGGGCGTGGGAGGGCGAGCGCGAGCTGCGCTGCCGGCCGGCGCCGCCGCTGGACCAGGCGCTGGTGTCGACCGGCTTCAACTACGTCTCGGGGGTCCGCGCCCACCAGGCGGAGGTCGCGGCCCGGCTGATCCCGCTGCTCCGCGACATCCGGCGCAGCGGGTCGGCGGCGGTCGACCTGTGCGACCTGGCCTGTGGCCGGCTGGACGGGTACTACGAGCGTGGCCTCAACCCCTGGGACTGGGGGGCGGGCGACCTCATCGCCCGCGAGGCGGGCGCCCGCACCGGTGGCCGCCCCGGAGAGGCCCTCTCCCGCGACCTGACGGTCGCCGGCACCCCCGGCGTCTTCGAGCCCCTCCAGCGCCTCCTGGAGGACTTCGGAGCGTGGCACGACTGAGCGCCGCCGCACGCGGTGGCCGAGGGGACCGGCACCGCCGACCACCGCCGTGCCGGCCGAGCGCCGTCGCGGCGGGGAGGGGTCGGTGGTGTCGCGGTCGGCGGGTGTGCGTACGTCGAGCCCCTGCTCGGGAGGCCGGGAGCCGTCGTCCCGAGCGGCCGGCGTGCTGCCGCGGAAAAGGGCTCGTTCCTGCTGTCGGCAGGAATCGAACGCGGTAGCGGGGGAAGGGATCAGGTACGAGCAGGGCCCCGGCGCTGGATTCGCCGGGGCCCTGTTCTCGCGGTGCTGTGCTGTGCTGCTGTGCCGCGGGCTGTCAGACGCTGGTCGCGCCGACTTCCACACCGTGTTCGGCTGCGAGGCGGCGCAGGTCGTCGAGCTCGGCCTGCTCCACTTCGACGAGGAAGTCGTCACCCTCGTCACGAGCCCGGGTGATGTCGGACTCGGTCGCCTTTATGCGCTGCAGAAGTCCTGCGGTGAATGCGTCCATGCTGCGCCCCCTCGTCCTGGGTCGTGGGTCGGTGGCACGGGGGTGTGCCGTCGGGAAGGGGCGATCACGTCTCTCGCGGGTGCCCAGCGCTGCCCTGCTGGGCGGCGACGGTGCCGGACACCCCCATCGTCCACTCTGCTGTAGCGGCGGTGTACGTACCGCATGGTGCTGCGGCACATGCAGAGCGTGATCGCGGGGTGTACATGCGGTCCTCCCCCCGCTCCCCTCCGCGGAAACCTCAACCGCAGGAGAAAATCTCGTATTCCCGCCCGGCGCCCTTCGATCTCGCTGCCCGGCCCCCGTCTTACTGCCGACTTATGGCCGAAAAGGGCAGGATGGAGGTCACACACCCCATGGAGATCCCTGCCCGTGTGCGCCGCCGCGCGCTACGCGGGTGGACAGAGGAAGGACAAGCGACGTGCGCGTACTCGTCGTCGAGGACGAGCAACTGCTCGCCGATGCGGTGGCCACCGGACTGCGCCGGGAGGCCATGGCCGTCGACGTCGTGTACGACGGTGCGGCCGCCCTGGAGCGCATCGGCGTCAACGACTACGACGTGGTCGTCCTCGACCGCGACCTCCCCCTCGTGCACGGCGACGACGTCTGCCGCAAGATCGTCGAGCTCGGCATGCCCACCCGCGTGCTGATGCTGACCGCCTCCGGGGACGTCAGCGACCGCGTGGAGGGCCTGGAGATCGGCGCCGACGACTACCTCCCCAAGCCCTTCGCGTTCAGCGAGCTCATCGCGCGCGTGCGCGCCCTCGGCCGGCGTACCAGCGTGCCGCTGCCGCCCGTCCTGGAGCGCGCCGGCATCAAGCTCGACCCGAACCGCCGCGAGGTCTTCCGCGACGGCAAGGAGGTCCAGCTCGCGCCCAAGGAGTTCGCCGTCCTGGAGGTGCTGATGCGCAGCGAGGGCGCGGTGGTCTCCGCCGAGCAGCTCCTGGAGAAGGCGTGGGACGAGAACACCGACCCCTTCACCAACGTCGTGCGGGTGACCGTGATGACCCTGCGCCGCAAGCTGGGCGAGCCCCCGGTGATCGTCACCGTCCCCGGCTCGGGTTACCGGATCTGATGACCGTGGCCACCACTCCCGCACCCCCGCAGGCACCCCCCAAGCCCACCTGGGACCCCAGAAGACCGCAGCCCGTCCTCCCCTGGCTGCGCCCCACCATCCGCATACGGCTCACCCTGCTGTACGGCGGCATGTTCCTGATCGCCGGCATCCTGCTGCTGTCGATCATCTACCTGCTCGCCGCCCAGGCGATCAGCACGGGGAACCAGCCGTTCTTCAAGATCATCGACGGCACGAACATCAAGGTCTCCAGCGACAACTGCCCGGCGATCGCCGGGATCAACAACCTGCAGATCCCGGACTTCAACGCGGCGATCGCGCAGTGCGTGGACCGCCAGCGCCAGGCGGCCCTGGACAACCTGCTCAGCCGCTCGCTCCTCGCCCTGCTGGGCCTGGCCGTGATCGCCTTCGCGTTCGGTTACGCCATGGCCGGCCGCGTGCTCTCCCCCCTCGGCCGGATCACCCGCACCGCCCGCGCGGTGGCCGGCTCGGACCTGTCCCGCCGGATCGAGCTGGACGGGCCGGACGACGAGCTGAAGGAGCTCGCGGACACCTTCGACGACATGCTGGAGCGGCTGCAGCGGGCCTTCACCGCCCAGCAGCGCTTCGTCGGCAACGCCTCGCACGAACTGCGCACGCCCCTGGCGATCAACCGCACGCTCCTGGAGGTGCACCTCTCGGACCCGGGCGCGCCCGTGGAGCTGCAGCAGCTGGGCAAGACGCTGCTGGCCACCAACGAGCGCAGCGAGCAGCTCGTGGAGGGCCTGCTGCTGCTCGCCCGCAGCGACAACCAGATCGTCGAGCGCAAACCGGTCGACCTGGCCGAGGTGGCCTCCCAGGCGGTGGACCAGGTGCAGGCCGAGGCGGAGGCCAAGGGCGTGACGATCCGGGGCGTACGCAAGCCCGCCGTGGTCCAGGGCAACGGCGTGCTGCTGGAGCGGATCGCGCTGAACCTCGTGCAGAACGCGGTGCGCTACAACGTGCCCGACGACGGCTGGGTGGAGGTCAACACGGAGATCCAGCACGGGCAGGCGGTGCTGTACGTCGCGAACACGGGGCCGGTGGTGCCCGCGTACGAGATCGACAACATCTTCGAGCCCTTCAGGCGGCTGCGGACCGAGCGCACGGGCAGCGACAAGGGAGTGGGCCTCGGCCTGTCCATCGTGCGCTCCGTGGCGCGGGCGCACGGCGGCCACATCGTGGCCCAGCCACGGGAGGGCGGTGGGCTGGTGATGCGCGTCACGCTGCCGGTCTGACGCCGTTACAAGATCGCGACACACGCGGCGGATGTTCGCTTTGCGCTGAATTTTCCAGCGGCGCGGCACATTCCCCTCTGTGTGATCGATCACAGAGGCGGTTTTCAGGCCATCCACTCTCCGTGATCATGGCGGGGGGAATAAGGGCGGGAAAATCCCTGTTTTCAGGGGTCTTGATCACGGGAAGTACAGGGTGAGGCGCCTTTGAACTGCCTCAGCAGGACCGTGTACGGTCCCCATCGCCATTCAACCTGATCACTCTCGAGGGGTCCGGTTGGGTGTCGATTGAGTAACAGACCTTGATGTGAGGCAAAATCTCCGCCTCGGGTCGGGCACAAGTCCGGCCTCTCACGCGTTACGTGCGCTGGAGACACCGCAGACACCCAGAGGGGGAGAGCGACATGGCAACCGATTACGACACTCCACGCAAGACCGACGACGACGTCGACTCGGACAGCCTTGAAGAGCTGAAGGCCAGGAGGAACGACAAGTCCACGTCCTCGGTGGACGTCGACGAGTTCGAGGCCGCCGAAGGCCTGGAGCTGCCCGGCGCGGACCTCTCGAACGAGGAGCTGGCCGTCCGGGTGCTGCCCAAGCAGCAGGACGAGTTCACCTGCATGAGCTGCTTCCTGGTGCACCACCGCAGCCAGCTGGCCCGCGAGAAGAACGGTCAGCCGATCTGCCGCGACTGCGACTGAGGACGGGTCGGGCATGACTGGCTCGACCCCACCTCGGAAGCGCCGCTTCCCTCTGCCGGGAGCGGACTCGGGGCCGTCCGACGGCCCAGACGCGCGTGACGACGACGAGCGGGGCTCAGATCCGGGAGCCTCGCTCGAACCGGCGGCCGGCCGGGGTGACCTCCCGGCGCCGGCGGAGCGGCCCGCGCCCGTCGCGAGGCGACGGGTCGCGGTCATCCGTGAGAAGGCCGTGGACATGGCCCGGGAAGGCGCCCGTAGGGGCGGCAGCCGGGCGAGAGCGGGGCTGGCGTACCTCGCGGACCGGATCATCGAGATCGCCCCGCGTGTCCCCGTACGTGACCTCGCGACCCTGCGCCGGCAGTTCCCGGGCCTCGGACCCGAGCAGCTCGCCGACAAACTCGTGGCGGGCGCGGCGGGCGCGACCTCGGCGGTCGGGGCCGGCGTCGGGGCGGCCGCGATGCTGCCGGTGCCGCCGGCGATGCCGACCGAGCTGGCCGCGGAGATCACCGGGGTCGCGGCGATCGAGCTGAAGCTGATCGCCGAACTCCACGAGGTGTACGGCGTGCGGCCGCCGGGGAACCTGAAGGCCCGCAGCACCGCGTATCTGTCCTCCTGGTCGGGGGAGCGCGGGATCGACGTGATGAAGCCGTCGACGGTCAACAACGCCCTCGGCGGCCAGATGAAGCGCGAACTGCGCCAGCAGATCATGAAGCGGATGGTCCGGGACCTGCCCAACCTGATGCCGTTCATGGTCGGCGCCGCGGTGGGCGCGGTGATGAACCGCCGGGACACCAGGAAGCTCGCGGCCCGGATCCGGGCGGACCTGAGGAAGATCCAGGTGCCCTGGGAGGAGCTGCCGGAGCTGCCGCCGCTGGAGAGACCGGCCGAACCGCTGCCGATCGCGGAGCTCCCCGAGGAGCTCGGGGGCTGAGGCCCGCGAGCCCGCCGCGGCTACCCCTTCGGGGCCTTCGCCGCCTCGATCGCGGCGGCCAGGGCTTCCGGCTCCCGGGTCGACAGGTACAGGTACGGCGTCGGGTCCTCGGGGTCGGTGACCTCCACGCGCAGTGCCCTCGGGATGTAGGAGCGCAGCAGGAGGAAGGCGCGGACGTCGGCCTTGTACGTGCGCCAGGCGCGTGCCTCCTCCGGGTCCAGGATCTCCGCCGCGCCCAGGGCCGAGACCGGGATCTTCGCCTCGCCCGCGATCAGCGAGTCGCCGACCACCCGGATGCGCGGGGAGCCGTACGAGCTGGCCACCACGGCCGCCGCCGCGGTGCCGCCGACCAGGCCGCCCAGCAGCGGCAGCGTGCCGAACGGCAGCAGGATCAGAGCGAACGAGACGCCCACGAGGAAGCAGACGACCCACCACGACCGGGGGGCGGTGAGGCGTTCTTCGTACGGGGTGGCGGAGAGCTGCATGGAGCCAAGCTTGGCACGGTGTCCTGATTCACCGGACGCGCGGGTAAGGTCTGCGGCTGTGAGTGGTAGTTCCACAGCTCTTCAGCCCCCCGCCAGTGCCCGGAAACCGGAGCGGCACCCCGACGCGCCCGCGCCCGGTGAGCTCATCGGCGCACACTACGAACACTGTTTCGGGTGTGGCCATGAGCAGCCGCACGGGCTGCACCTGGAGGCGCGGGCCGGCGAGGGCGTGTCCCTCACCGCCGAGTTCACCGTGCGCCCGGCCCACCAGGGCGCCCCCGGCCTCGCGCACGGCGGCGTGCTCGCCACCGCCCTCGACGAGACGCTCGGCTCGCTCAACTGGCTGCTGCGGAAGATCGCCGTGACGGGACGCCTGGAGACCGACTTCGTGCGGCCCGTCCCCGTCGGAACCACGCTCCACCTGACGGCCGAGGTGGTGGCCGTGGCCGGCCGGAAGATCTACTCGACCGCCACCGGCCGCATGGACGGCCCCACCGGGCCCGTCGCCGTCCGCGCCGACGCTCTCTTCGTCGAGGTACCGGTCGAGCACTTCGTCGACCACGGCCGCCAGGAGGAGATCCAGGCCGCGATGCAGGACCCCGACCAGGCCCGGCGGGCCCGCGCCTTCGAGGTGAACCCGTGAACCCCGTGGACCCCGAGAACCCCCTGGACCGCGTGAACCCCGTGCGCCCCGCGCCTTCGGCCCGTGCGGTGGCCCCGCTCGGCGTCCTCGTCCGCCGGGTCGACCCCGAGGTACCGCTTCCGGCGTACGAGCACCCCGGTGACGCGGGAGCCGACCTGCGTACCACCGAGGCGTGCGAACTGCGGCCCGGTGAACGGGCCGTCCTGCCCACCGGCGTGTCGATCGCCCTCCCGGAGGGGTACGCGGCCTTCGTGCACCCCCGTTCGGGGCTCGCCGCACGATGCGGTGTGGCCCTCGTGAATGCCCCGGGGACGATTGATGCCGGGTACCGTGGGGAGATCAAGGTGATCGTGGTGAACCTCGACCCGCGCGAGCCGGTGCGGTTCGAGCGTTTCGACCGGATCGCACAACTGGTCGTCCAGCAGGTCGAGAGGGTCCGCTTCCAGGAGGTGGCGGAACTTCCCGGCTCGGCGCGGGCCGAGGGGGGCTTCGGGTCCACCGGCGGTCATGCCGCGGTGGGCGACGTGAGCGGCACAAGCGGTCAGGCCGCCGAGGGCGGTCGGACGGGTGGGAATCGATACGCTTCGGTCGTATCCGACCGGGAAGGACAGTGACGTGTTCGGACGTCGCAAGAAGAAGGGTGCCGCCGAGGACGCGGCCGGCGAGGCCGAGCAGGTCGTCGACAGCGTCGACACCGAGGCGGACGAGGAAGAGGGCGCGCGTGAGCGCGTGCGCCTGGAGCCGGAGCCGCGGCCCGACGGGCCGTGGGACGACACCGAGGTGCGCGAGCCCGGCGAGGGCCGGGTGGACCTGGGCGGTCTGTTCGTGCCCGGCGTGGACGGCATGGAGCTGCGGGTCGAGGTCGCGGGTGACGCGATCGTCGCGGCGACCGTCGTGCTGCGCGACAGCGCCATCCAGCTGCAGGCCTTCGCCGCGCCGAAGCGCGAGGGCATCTGGGGTGAGGTCCGCGAGGAGATCGCGACCGGCATCACCCAGCAGGGCGGCATCGTCGACGAGGTCGAGGGGCCGCTGGGCTGGGAACTGCGCGCCCAGGTGCCGGTCCAGCTGCCGGACGGCACGGGCGGCTTCCAGGTCGTGCGGTTCGTCGGGGTGGACGGTCCGCGCTGGTTCCTGCGCGGCGTGATCTCCGGGCAGGGCGCGGTGCAGCCGCAGGCGGCCGGCCTCCTGGAGCAGATCTTCCGGGACACCGTGGTGGTCCGCGGCGAGGGCCCGATGGCGCCCCGCGACCCGATCGTCCTGAAGCTGCCCAACGACGCCCAGATGGTCCCCGAGGGCGTCCAGCAGGAGGAGTCCTCGCGCTTCTCCGGCGGCATGGGCCAGCTGCAGCGCGGACCGGAGATCACCGAGGTCCGCTAGGGCGGTACAGAGCAAGCAGACAGCGACAGGGGCCGTACCCGCACCGGGGTGCGGCCCTTCGCCGTGCGCCGGACCGGGGGAGGGGCCGCCGTGGCCCGGGGGCGCCCATCAGGGTTGCGTCAAAGATGCCCGCTGCCAAGGGCCTTGCCCTGTTCGCCCGGATTGTTGGCCGTAAGGTCGACGCTGCGTAGGCGGCAGTTGCAGGAAGACAATAGGACCATGGCGCGCGGCAAGCTTCGGATCTATCTCGGTGCGGCACCGGGCGTGGGCAAGACCTACGCCATGCTCTCCGAGGCGCACCGGCGGGTGGAACGGGGCACCGACTGCGTGGTCGCCTTCGTCGAGCACCACGACCGGCCGCGCACCGAGGTGATGCTGCACGGCCTGGAGCAGGTGACGCGCAAGGAGCTCGACTACCGGGGAACCGCGTTCACCGAGATGGACGTCGACGCCGTACTGCGCCGCGCCCCCGCCGTCGCCCTCGTGGACGAACTCGCCCACACCAACATCCCCGGCTCCCGCAACGCCAAGCGCTGGCAGGACGTGGAAGAGCTGCTGGCGGCCGGGATCGACGTGATCTCGACCGTCAACATCCAGCACCTCGAATCCCTCGGTGACGTCGTCGAGTCCATCACCGGCGTGCGCCAGCGCGAGACCGTGCCCGACGAGGTGGTACGGCGCGCGGACCAGATCGAACTGGTCGACATGTCGCCCCAGGCGCTGCGCCGGCGCATGGCGCACGGCAACATCTACACGCCGGACAAGGTCGACGCGGCCCTGTCCAACTACTTCCGGCCCGGCAACCTCACCGCCCTGCGCGAGCTCGCGCTGCTGTGGGTGGCCGACCGGGTCGACGCGTACCTGAAGCAGTACCGCAGCGAACACCAGGTCTCGGCGATCTGGGGCTCACGCGAGCGGATCGTCGTCGGGCTCACCGGCGGACCGGAGGGCCGGACGCTGATCCGGCGGGCCGCACGGCTCGCCGAGAAGGGCGCCGGCGGCGAGGTGCTCGCCGTCTACATCTCCCGCAGCGACGGCCTGACCTCCGCCTCCCCGAAGGAGCTCGCCGTCCAGCGGACCCTGGTGGAGGACCTCGGCGGCACCTTCCACCACGTCGTGGGCGAGGACATCCCCGCGGCCCTGCTCGACTTCGCCCGCGGCGTCAACGCCACCCAGATCGTGCTCGGCTCCTCGCGCCGCAAGGCCTGGCAGTACGTCCTCGGACCCGGCGTCGGCGCCACCGTCGCCCGCGAGTCGGGACCCGACCTGGACGTCCACATCGTCACCCACGGCGAGGCCGGCAAGGGCCGCGGACTGCCGGTCGCCCGGGGCGCCCGGCTCGGCCGGGGCCGGATCGTCGCGGGCTGGGTGGTCGGCCTGGCCGGCCCGGCCGTCATGGCGGTGCTGCTGAACAACGTCAACCTGGGCCTCGCCAACGACATGCTGCTGTTCCTGACCTTCACGGTCGCGGCGGCGCTGCTCGGCGGCCTCTTCCCGGCGCTGGCCTCGGCCGCCTTCGGCTCGCTGCTGCTGAACTACTTCTACACCCCGCCCCTGCACCGGCTGACCGTCGCCGACCCGAAGAACATCGTCGCCATCGTGATCTTCTTCGGGGTCGCGTTGTCCGTCGCCTCGGTCGTGGACCTGGCCGCCCGCCGCACCCACCAGGCGGCCCGGCTGCGCGCCGAGTCGGAGATCCTCTCCTTCCTCGCCGGCAACGTGCTGCGCGGCGAGACGAGCCTGGAGGAGCTGCTGGAACGGGTCCGGGAGACCTTCGGCATGGAGTCCGCCGCCCTCCTGGAGCGGGCGGGCGACGTCGAGCCGTGGAGCTGCGCCGGGCGCGCCGGTTTCGGGCCCGCGCTGGAGCGCCCCGAGGACGCCGACGTCGACATGCCGATAGGCGACCACATGGCCCTCGCGCTGACCGGGCGGGTGCTGCCCGCCGAGGACCGCCGGGTGCTCGCCGCCTTCGCCGCCCAGGCTGCGGTCGTCCTGGACCGCAGGCGCCTGCAGGAGGAGGCCGAACAGGCCCGCGCGCTCGCCGAGGGCAACCGGATCCGTACCGCCCTGCTGGCCGCCGTCAGCCACGACCTGCGCACCCCGCTGGCCGGGATCAAGGCGGCGGTGTCGTCGCTGCGCTCGGACGACGTGGACTGGTCCGAGGAGGACCGGGCGGAGCTCCTGGAGGGCATCGAGGAGGGCGCCGACCGGCTGGACCACCTCGTCGGCAACCTGCTCGACATGTCCCGGCTGCAGACCGGCACCGTCACCCCGATCGTCCACGAGACCGACCTCGACGAGGTGGTGCCGATGGCGCTGGTCGGGGTGCCGGACGGCAGCGTGGACCTGGACGTCCCCGAGACCCTGCCGATGGTCGAGGCCGACGCCGGTCTGCTGGAGCGGTCAGTGGCCAACCTGGTCGAGAACGCCGTCAAGTACAGCCCGCCCGGCCGGCCCGTGCTGGTCTCGGCCAGCGCCATCGCCGACCGGGTGGAGGTACGGATCGTGGACCGCGGACCCGGCGTGCCGGACGAGGCCAAAGAACGCATATTCGAGCCCTTCCAGCGCTACGGTGACGCTCCGCGCGGCGCCGGGGTCGGACTGGGGCTCGCGGTCGCCCGGGGCTTCGCGGAGGCGATGGGCGGCACCCTCAACGCCGAGGACACGCCCGGCGGCGGGCTCACCATGGTCCTCAGCCTCCGGGCGGCAGGATCGGTCCCCGCAGTACCGCAAGCGGTAGCAGAACCCGAAAGGCAGGCCTCATGACCCGTGTGCTCGTGGTCGACGACGAGCCGCAGATCGTGCGCGCCCTCGTGATCAACCTCAAGGCGCGCAAGTACGAGGTCGACGCGGCCCCCGACGGCCGTACCGCCCTCGAACTGGCCGCCTCCCGCCATCCCGACGTGATCGTCCTCGACCTCGGCCTGCCCGACATGGACGGCGTCGAGGTGATCAAGGGGCTGCGCGGCTGGACCCGGGTGCCGATCCTGGTCCTCTCCGCCCGCCACTCCTCCGACGAGAAGGTCGAGGCGCTCGACGCGGGCGCCGACGACTACGTCACCAAGCCCTTCGGCATGGACGAGCTGCTGGCCCGGCTGCGGGCCGCCGTACGGCGCGCCGAGCCGGTCGCAGGGGGCGGCGAGGACGACGTCCTGGTGGAGACCGAGGGGTTCACCGTCGACCTGGCCGCGAAGAAGGTCAACCGGGCCGGCCGGGACGTCCGGCTCACCCCGACCGAGTGGCACCTGCTGGAGGTCCTGGTCCGCAGCACCGGCCGGCTGGTCAGCCAGAAGCAGCTGCTGCAGGAGGTGTGGGGGCCGTCGTACGGCACGGAGACCAACTACCTGCGCGTGTACATGGCACAACTCCGCCGCAAACTGGAGACGGACCCGTCCCACCCGAAGCACTTCATCACCGAGCCGGGGATGGGGTACCGGTTCGAGAAGTGAGGGGGGCGACAAGCGAGCCGGGTGACGGAGTGCGCTGGACCGGAAGGAGCCGTGGTGCGGCCGGGGGTCCGGGGGTTGCCCCCGGGGGATGCCGCATCACCGAGCCGGGGATGGGGTACCGGTTCGAGAAGTGAGGGGGGCGACAAGCGAGCCGGGTGACGGAGTGCGCTGGACCGGAAGGAGCCGTGG
>NZ_JBFAXI010000133.1:16974-18265 GCF_040680735.1 Streptomyces sp. NPDC051987
GTTGCGGCCGGGGGTCCGGGGGTTGCCCCCGGGGGATGCCGCATCACCGAGCCGGGGATGGGGTACCGGTTCGAGAAGTGAGGGGGGCGAGAAGTGATGCGGGTCGCTCAGTGAGCTGGGCTACGGCGGTGTCGGTGGGCCCCGGTACGCTTCAGATATGAGTGCTGTTCCTCGCTCCGAAAAGCCGGCCGGCCGGTTCCGGCGCATGCTCGACCGGCTCTCCTCGTCGCAGGAGGACCTGGAGTCCGAGGAGCTGCGCGAGGACGCCGACACGGCGGGCTGCACCCGGATCGGCGACTGCCAGGACCGGCAGATCGTCACCGTTACTGGTACCTTGCGCACGGTCACCCTGCGGCCGCGCGCCGGAGTCCCGGCCCTGGAGGCCGAGCTGTTCGACGGCTCCGCCGCGCTGGACGTGGTGTGGCTCGGCAGGCGTTCCATCGTCGGCATAGAACCGGGACGCAGGCTGATCGCATCGGGCCGGATCTCGCTGAGCCGGGGCCGCCGGGTGCTGTTCAACCCCAAGTACGAACTGAGACCCCTCGGTAGGGAGTAGCCGGTGACGTCGCTCGACAAGCCGACCGAAGACACGCAGACGGAGGCCGACGCGCGGGCGGTGACCGAGGCCGCGCTGTTCGAGGCCTTCGGCGGGGTACGCGGCATGGTCGAGACGGTCCTGCCCGGCCTGCTCTTCGTCACGATCTTCACCATCAACAAGGACCTGCACTGGTCGGCGATCGCCGCCCTCGCGGTCTCCGTGGTGCTGGTCGTGGTCCGCCTCGCCATGAAGGACACCGTCAAGCACGCCTTCAGCGGCGTCTTCGGCGTCGCCTTCGGTGTCGTCTTCGCGATGATGACCGGCAACGCCAAGGACTTCTACCTGCCCGGCATGCTCTACACCCTGGGCCTGGCGCTGGCGTACATCATCACGACCCTGTGCGGGGTCCCGCTGATCGGCCTGATCCTCGGCCCGGTCTTCAAGGAGAACCTCTCCTGGCGCACCCGCAACCCCGGCCGCAAGAAGGCGTACGCCAAGGCCAGTTGGGCATGGGGCCTGATCCTGCTCGCCAAGTGCGCGATCCTCTTCCCGCTGTACTGGTGGGCCAACACCGCCCAACTCGGCTGGGTCCTCGTCGCGTTGAAGATCCCGCCGTTCCTGCTCGCGGTCTGGCTCACCTGGGTCTTCCTGGCGAAGGCGGCCGCCGCTGCCGCCCCCGCCACCGCTCCCGTAGAACTGACCAAGCCCGAGGACGCCCGATGACCACCCACCAGCCTCCGCTGCCGCAGGCGG
>NZ_JBFAXI010000134.1:0-18118 GCF_040680735.1 Streptomyces sp. NPDC051987
CCCGGAGACCTCCGCGCCGGCCACCCCGCCGCCCCCCACCCCCCCGGGCGCCCCCCCCCTCGACGTTGTTCCGGGTTGTTCCGCGTTGTCCCGGAACATTCTCAACCCTGTGGGTGGCCCGGGTCCGCGGGGACTCGCCCGGTCCGGGCTCCTCGCGCGCGTGGGGCGGCCCACCCCGATCAGGGTGACCCGCCCCACAGGCGCGCGGTGACGCGCGCTGATCGACGCCCTGGCGTCAGCGCCCCAGCGCCCGGCGACCGCGGCCCTGCGAGAGAACCGGCAGGTTCTTGGCCGGCGCCTGCGAGCGCGTGTCCTCCTCGATACGCAGGGCGAGCGCCGGGCAGCGCCGCACCGCGCGTATCGCCTTGGCCTCCGCGAACCGCGGCACCTTGGCCTGCGCGACCGTCGGGAAACCGTCCGCACCCAGCTCGAAGACCTCCGGGAGGATGTCCGCGCACAGGCCGTGGCCCCGGCACAGCGTCCAGTCGACGTAGATCTTCTGCCGGCTGCCGCCACCGTTGTCCTCGGGCTCTCCGCCGCCCGGAATGCCCGTAGGCATCTTGCCGTCCTCGAAGAGCGGCAGAACGCCCTCCACGGGCCGCCCGCAGCCGTTGCCGAGCACGTGCGCGGCCAGGTCGTCGGTGAACGCCTTGATCGTCGACTCGAGGAACATCGCGGAACCGTCCGGGTGCGAGCACGCACCGCGCCGCTTCACGTTCTTCGCGACCTGCTTGAGCGCTTCCAGGGCGGCCGGCCCGCCGCCGTTGAGGATGTCCTCCATGCCGCGCGCGGCCGCCGGCAGACCCAGGTAGCAGGGACCGCACTGTCCCGCGCTCTCCTCCGCGAGCCACTGGGCGACCCGCAGCGACTCGCCCAGCGGGCAGGTCTCCTGCGTGATCGGCAGGATGGCGCCGGCGCCCAGCGCACCGCCCACCGCGTCGAGCGAGTTGCGGGAGACGATCGCCTCGTTGACCGTGGCCGCGTCGATCCACTTGCCGTGGTAGCCGCCGGTCAGCACACCCTGCGGCACCGGCGGGGCGCCCGCCAGCTGCAGCACGTAGCGCAGCGGCACGCCCGTGGGCACCTCGATCACCATGGGACGGGCGACCGCGCCGGAGACCGTCAGCATGACGGTGCCCGGCTCGTCGTACAGGCCGGTGTTGCCGTAACGCTCCGGACCGATCCGGGCGGCGATCGCCAGCTGCGCGAACGTCTCCGCGTTCGACAGCAGCGTGGGCGCGCCGCCGACACCGTTCTGCGAGGCACTGGTCTTCCGGCCGGGCGGGATCGCGGGCCCGCCGTCGATCGAGCGGATCAGCGACGCGGCGGCGCCGGTGACCATACGGACCGGGTTGCGCTGGACGAACGCCTTCAGTGCCGAACGCCGGCCGTTGCTCAGACCGCGTTCGGCGAGCGCCTGCTCCATGGAGCGCTGCGTGGACTCCCGGGTGACGCCGATCACGAGCGTGCGGGCACCCAGCGCCTCGGCGCACAGCAGCGCACCGTCCAGGATCAGATGCGGGGCACGGTTGATCAGCACCGTGTCCTTGCGGCAGGCCGGCTCGTCCTCACTGCCGTTGACGACGACGACCGGCCGTACACCGCGCTTGATCGCCGCTTCGGCGACCGAGCGCAGCTTTTTGTGGAAGGGGAAGCCCGCGCCGCCGCGGCCCTTCAGGTTGATGCGCTCGGAGAGCTGCGCGAGCTGCTCCCCGCCCAAGGGCTCAAGCGGCCCGTGCACCTTGAGGTGCATGGGCAGATCGAGTCTTTCGACAAGGTCGAAGCCCGACGTGAGCTGAGGAAGGCCGACCACGCGGACTTCTGGTACGTCGGGCAGGGCCTCGTTCACCTATAGCCTCCGGAAGGCGTGTTCCAAGGTTCGCCCGAACCCGGGGCGTCGAAGGAAGCACCGGGCGCTGGTTCGTTGGCGGGACCGCTGTTGTATGTGTCATTCGAGTTGTACGTCCCGTACCGGGCATTCGTCTCACCCGTGTCGTACACATCACGTCCGGTCGTGCCAGCGGCGCCCGGATTGCCATACGCCGGGATGTTGTATCCGGTGTCCCGAAGCGGGTCGTACGCCGACGGGGGTGCCTCGCCGACCGGGGGCGGTGACGGGATCGGCCAGCTGCCCGAGGTGCTGGACGGGCTGTCCATGCGCTCCATGCGCGCGGTCTGGCCCGCGGCGAACGGCGACTGGGGCTGCCCAGGGGTGTTCGTGGCCCGGTAGGCGGCGGCGAAGCCGGAGGCCGGCTCGGGGCCGGGGGCGGCGGACGGGAACAGCGGGTTCGACTGCGTGGACGCGGTGTCGGCACGCGACGGCCTGGGGTCGCGCTCGCGGGGGGCGTCGTAGCCGGGCAGCCCGGACTCGCCGACTCGGGCGCGGCTCGCGTCGAGGTCGTTCAGACGCGACCGCTCCGAGTCCCCGAGGAGCGTGACGAGCCGGTCGGCGAAGCGGCGCTTGAACGGCCGGGGCGCGGCACGCAGAGCGAGAGCCGCCATGATTCCGGCCAGGCACAGCTCGTAGGACACCATGAAGAACGTCTTCGCCGGGCGGCCCGCGAAGAGGCCGTGGAGCAGGGCGAAGCACAGGGCCGGGTAGGCCAGCATGTGCATCGCGCGCCAGCGGGCGGCCACCACGGCGGGCGCGGCGAACTGGTTGCGCAGCGCACCGGTGATGCCCACGAAGATCATGAGGTACGCGGCCAGGGAGCCCATGCCGATGAGGGTGGCGCTGCCCGGGTTCGCGCCGCCGCCCCCGGTGATCACCCAGCCGAAGGGGATCAGTGCGGCGATCCAGTCGGCGTGGTCCAGCGCGATCTTCACGCCGATGTGCACGAGCAGGAACGCGATCGAGCCCACCGCGGTGACCCGGTGGATGGCCTGGGCCACGATCCGCTGGCGGATGTTGAGGAGGATGCGGTCCTGGGCCACCAGGCCCCAGATGCACGAGCAGGTCAGGCAGACGAGCGCCAGGACGCCCGCACCGAAGTTCAGGAACTGCTGCAGCCAGTCGCCGCCCGCGAGGACGACGATGGGTATCAGCAGCAGGACGACAGCGGATGCCACCCCATAGGCCGAACGGCCAGGTTTGGGGAGCGAGCTGTTACTACGACGAGGGTTCATGGGGGCAACTCCGAGCAGTTCGGGAAAGCGGTCCCGGTGCCGCAGCCTAAGTGGCGCCATACCGATCAGTACGAGGTTTGAGTTATTGCGTTGTTATCAAAGGGTGATGCATCCCTTGTGGTGTCCCTTAGGGGACGGTACGCGAAGTAATTTTTGAACCTGGTTCAACTCTCGTCCCGATGGTCGCCTCAGACGCACGTGTCCATCAGTGATACGCAAGCGCGTCGCGGGTTGCTCAAGCGCTGCGGTACCCTGACGCCATGCGTGCCGTACGCCTTCTGCTTAGCGGGCCGCGCTGATCAGTCCCGACCGCCGGACGAAACGGTGGGTCGGCATCGGCGCGGCGTCCCCTCCTGTGCGAGGGGATTTTTCGTTTCTAGAAGTTCGCAGCCGCTGGCAGAGACGACCGATGGAGCTTTGAGGATCATGAGCGAGACGAACCCCGCTGCCGCCGCCACGTCGGCGGAGGCCGCGCCGCACCGCTACACGGCCGCCCTGGCGTCCGAGATCGAGGCACGCTGGCAGGACTTCTGGGACGCCGACGGCACCTACGCGGCACCCAACCCCACGGGAGACCTGGCCGGTGACCCGGAGCTGGCCGCCAGGCCCAAGAAGTTCATCATGGACATGTTCCCGTACCCGTCCGGTGCGGGCCTGCACGTCGGCCACCCGCTGGGATACATCGCCACCGACGTCTACGCCCGCTTCCAGCGGATGACCGGCCACAACGTCCTGCACACCCTGGGTTTCGACGCCTTCGGCCTGCCCGCCGAGCAGTACGCCGTGCAGACCGGCACGCACCCGCGCGTGTCCACCGAGGCCAACATCGAGAACATGAAGGTCCAGCTGCGCCGGCTGGGCCTGGGCCACGACAAGCGCCGGGCCTTCGCCACGATCGACCCGGACTACTACAAGTGGACCCAGTGGATCTTCCTGCAGATCTTCAACTCCTGGTACGACGACGAGGCGAAGAAGGCCCGCCCGATCTCCGAGCTGATCGCCCAGTTCGAGTCCGGTGAGCGAGCCGTACCGGGCCACACGCGCGCGTGGAACGAGCTGGCCGCCGGTGAGCGCGCCGACGTGCTGGGCGAGTTCCGCCTGGCCTACGCCTCCGACGCGCCGGTCAACTGGTGCCCCGGCCTGGGCACCGTGCTGGCCAACGAGGAGGTCACCGCCGACGGCCGTTCCGAGCGCGGCAACTTCCCCGTCTTCAAGGCCAAGCTGCGCCAGTGGAACATGCGCATCACCGCCTATGCCGACCGGCTGCTGGACGACCTGAACGAGCTGGACTGGCCCGAGGCCATCAAGCTGCAGCAGCGCAACTGGATCGGCCGCAGCGAGGGCGCCCGCGTCGACTTCCCGATCGACGGCGAGAAGATCACCGTCTTCACCACCCGCCCGGACACCCTGTTCGGCGCGACCTACATGGTGCTGGCCCCCGAGCACCCGCTGGTCGACCGGTTCGTCCCGGTGGCCTGGCCCGAGGGCACCCACGACGTGTGGACCGGCGGCCACGCCACCCCCGCCGAGGCCGTCGCCGCCTACCGCGCGCAGGCCGGAGCCAAGTCCGACGTGGAACGGCAGGCCGAGGCCAAGGACAAGACCGGTGTGTTCACCGGCGCGTACGCGACCAACCCGGTCAACGGCGACAGGATCCCTGTGTTCATCGCCGACTACGTGCTGATGGGCTACGGAACCGGCGCGATCATGGCCGTACCGGCCGGCGACCAGCGCGACTTCGAGTTCGCGCGCGCCTTCGAGCTGCCGATCGTCTGCATCGTCGAGCCGACCGACGGCCGCGGCACCGACACGTCGACATGGGAGGACGCCTTCGCCTCGTACGACGCGAAGATCATCAACTCCTCCCACGACGACCTCAAGCTGGACGGTCTGCCGGTCGCCGAGGCCAAGGCTCGCATCACCGAGTGGCTGGCCCGCAAGGGCATCGGCGAAGGCACCGTCAACTTCCGGCTGCGCGACTGGCTGTTCAGCCGCCAGCGCTACTGGGGCGAGCCCTTCCCGATCGTCTACGACGAGGACGGCGTCGCCCACGCGCTGCCCGAGTCGATGCTGCCGCTGGAACTGCCCGAGGTCGAGGACTACTCGCCGCGCACCTTCGACCCGGACGACGCCGACACCCAGCCCGAGACCCCGCTGTCGCGCAACGAGGAATGGGTCCACGTGACCCTGGACCTGGGCGATGGACCGAAGAAGTACCGCCGCGAGACCAACACCATGCCCAACTGGGCGGGTTCCTGCTGGTACGAGCTGCGCTACCTGGACCCGCACAACAGCGAACAGCTGGTCGACCCGCAGATCGAGCAGTACTGGATGGGCCCGCGCGAGAACATGCCGCACGGCGGTGTCGACCTGTACGTCGGCGGCGCCGAGCACGCCGTGCTGCACCTGCTGTACGCCCGTTTCTGGTCGAAGGTCCTGTACGACCTGGGACACGTGTCGTCCGCCGAGCCGTTCCACAAGCTGTTCAACCAGGGCATGATCCAGGCCTACGTCTACCGCGACGGCCGCGGCTTCCCGGTGCCCGCCGCCGAGGTCGAGGAACTGGACGGCGAGTACTACCACCAGGGCGAGAAGGTCACCCGCCTGCTGGGCAAGATGGGCAAGTCCCTGAAGAACGCGGTGACTCCGGACGAGATCTGCGCCGAGTACGGCGCCGACACGCTGCGCCTGTACGAGATGGCGATGGGCCCGCTGGACGTCTCCCGGCCGTGGGACACGCGCGCGGTGGTCGGCCAGTTCCGTCTGCTGCAGCGGCTGTGGCGCAACATCGTCGACGAGGCCACCGGTGAGGTCACCGTCACTGACGCCGACCCGGACGAGGAGACGCTGCGTGCCCTGCACAAGGCGATCGACGGCGTCCGCCAGGACCTGGAGGGTCTGCGCTTCAACACCGCCATCGCCAAGGTGACCGAGCTGAACAACCACCTGACGAAGGCGGGCGGCGCGGTACCGCGATCGGTGGCCGAGCCGCTGGTGCTGATGATCGCGCCGCTGGCCCCGCACATCGCCGAGGAGCTGTGGCGCAAGCTGGGCCGCACCGACTCGGTCGTGCACCGGGACTTCCCGGTCGCCGACCCGAACTACCTCGTCGACGAGACCGTGACCTGCGTCGTACAGATCAAGGGCAAGGTCAAGGCCCGCCTGGAGGTGCCGCCGGCCATCTCCGAGGAGGAACTGGAGAAGGCGGCGCTGGCCGACGAGACGGTCGTGAAGGCGCTGGGCGGCGCCGGGATCCGCAAGGTGATCGTGCGCGCGCCGAAGCTGGTGAACATCGTCACGGCATGACACCGTCGGCCACCTCCGGGTGGTCCCCTACGGGCAGGTTCGGGGTTTTTCCGGAACCCCGGGCCTGCCCGGTGCGTTTACCGTTGAGAGGCACGGCCACCCACGCCGTGCCGGGAAACGGCCGGGGCGGTGGGCAGCGAGGAGGAGCACCGTGGAAACAGTGATCGCCATATTCGCCGTCCTCTTCCTGCTCTTCGTCGCCGCCGGGGCGTACGTCACCGTCAAGGCGGTCGGCGCCGCCAAGCGCGGGGTGGACCGCACGATCAGCCAGGCCCGGCGCACGGTCGAGGAGCACACGCTGCGCGCCAAATCCGTGGTCCAGCTCGGTCCGGCGGGCGAGATCGCCCAGCTCCGGCTCGCCCTGCGCACCTCGATGCGGGCCACCCAGGACGCGCTGCACGCGGGCGCCACCGAGGACGAGTCGCTGAAGGAGTCCCTCGGTCTCTTCCAGCGCCTGAGCGCGCACGGACATGAACTGGACGGCGAGCTCAGGCGCCTGGAGTCGGAACCGGACCGGGTCACGCTCGCCGCGCGACTGCCCGAGCTGCGTCGGCGTGCCGAGCGCATCACCGAATCCGCGGACGCGCTGCGCTGGGCGGCCCGCGACCGGGCCCGCCGCTTCGCCGACGACGAGCTGGACTCGCTGAGCACCCAGATCGGCGTCGAGGCGGACGCCCTGCGCCACTGGACCCGTCCGGATCCGACCGCGCAGACACCGCCGTGGCCCGAGGCAGCCGTCGGCCCCGGCGACCCGCAGACCTGGCCCGGGCAACCGCGTTCCGCCGCGGGCGAGAAGCCGGGGCAGGCCGCGATCACCCCGCCGGTCCGGCCTCGGGCGTACCCCTGGCAGAAGAAGCCCCGGCCGGAGAGCACCACTTGACCCGGCCGGCTCCGGTCCGGGCGGCCGGGGGCGGGCTGCCGCGTGCGGGCTACGCCAGGTAACCTCCAGCTCATGTCCTGCCATGTCGCGATCGTCACCGATTCAACGGCCTACCTGCCGCCGCGGACGGTGGAACGCCACGGCATCACCGCGGTCCCGCTGACCGTGGTGCTCGGCGACCGGGCGCTCGAAGAGGGCACCGAGATCTCGACCCGTTCCCTGGCCCAGGCCCTGCAGAAGCGTCGATCCGTCACCACGTCCCGGCCCGGTCCGGAGGTGTTCGCCGAGACCTACCGCAGGGTGGCCGGGGCGGGGGCCGCCGGCATCGTCTCGCTCCACCTGTCCGCAGAACTGTCGGGCACCTACGACGCGGCGGTCGTCGCCGCCCGCGAGGCACCCGTCCCGGTGCGGGTGGTGGACACCGGGATGGTCGCGATGGCCCTCGGTTTCTGCGCGCTCGCGGCCGCCGAGGCCGCCGAGGCGGGCGGCACCGTCGACGAGGCCGTCACGGCCGCGGAGAAGCGGGCCGCCGGTACCTCCGCGTACTTCTACGTCGACACCCTCGACTATCTGCGCCGCGGCGGACGCATCGGCACCGCCCAGGCCCTGCTGGGCTCCGCGCTCGCCGTGAAGCCACTGCTCCAGCTGGACGGCGGCCGGATCGAGCTCCTGGAGAAGGTGCGGACGGCGTCCCGGGCCATCGCCCGTCTCGAGGAGCTCGCCGCCGAGCGTGCGGGCGGCGCCGAGGTGGACGTCGCCGTCCACCATCTCGCCGCCCCCGACCGTGCCGCGGCTCTCGCCGACCGACTGCGGGCGCGGGTGCCCGGACTCGTCGACCTGCATGTGAGCGAGGTCGGCGCGGTCATCGGGGCGCACACCGGCCCCGGGCTGCTCGGGGCGATCGTCTCGCTGCGGTGACCTGTGGATCCTGAGCGCGAGCCTCGGCGTAATCACTCGTACGAGTGACGGAGTTGTCCACAAACCGGCGGCCGTCCACGGAAACTGAGCAAGATCATCGCGGCGGGGCGGGAAGCCCGATCCTCGTGGCATGGCACTTCGATCACGCTCACACGAGACACATGCGACCAGTGGCCCGGGCCGGGGCCCCACCTCCGACGGCCGCACCCGGCACCTGCGGTCCCCGGTCCGGGCCCGGGTCCGCCACCGCCCGGCCCCGGCCGACGAACTGCGCCGCCGTGCGGAACTCCTCTTCGGGGAACGGGCCGTCGTCAGGCCGGTGTCCGGGCAAGGACCTCCCAGCGCCAAGACGGTGACCGGCACCGGTGCGGCGACCGGACTGACCGCGGCGACGACCGCGGTGCGTACGGCCACGGCGGGAGTGCGCACCGCCGCGGCGGCGCTGTCCACGGCGGCGGCCGTGATGTCATCGGCCCGCGCGTTGGCCGGTGAGACCACGGCGCGGCGCGCGCCGGCGCAGCCGGGGCTGCGGTCCCGGGTCGGGGCGGCCGTACGGGAGCGGATGCCGGTGTGGCTGCAGACGCGCTGCGGGCTGGAACGCCGCGGCGCGGTCGCCCTGGGGGTGGTCCTCGTCGTGGCCACGGCGCTGGCCGTGCAGCACTTCTGGTCGGGCCGGACCGAGTCCGTGAGCGCTCCGGAGGTGGTGCGCGCCCAGGCACCGTACGAGAAGACCGAGGAGCGGGATCCGGCCGCCGGTGCCGGCTCGGCCGGAGCCGGTACCGCCGCGGCGCCCGGTGCCCTCGACGGGCCGGCCGGCCTGCCCGGCTCCGGCGCGACCGGCGCGACCGGCGGGCCGGGCGGGCCCGGCAGGCCCGGTGGGGAGATCGTGGTGGACGTCACCGGGAAGGTCCGCAATCCGGGGGTGCACACGCTGCCGGCCGGGTCCCGGGTGACCGACGCGCTGCGGGCGGCCGGCGGGGTACGGCCCGGCACGGACACCGACGGACTCAACCGGGCCCGCTTCCTCACGGACGGCGAACAGATCGTCGTCGGGGGCCCGGCCCCGCCCGTCGCACCGGGCCAGGCAGCAGGCGGTACGGCGACGGGAGCGGGCCCGTCCGCGCCGGTCTCCCTGAACACCGCGACCGTCGAACAGCTCGACGCCCTCCCCGGGGTCGGCCCGGTGCTGGCCCAGCACATCGTCGACTTCCGCACCCAGCACGGCGGTTTCCGCTCGGTCGACGAACTCCGCCAGGTCAAGGGCATCGGCGACCGCCGCTACTCCGACCTGCGAGACCTGGTCCGGCCATGAGCCACCGGGGCGAGGGCGCCGGGCAGGACGCGCGGGCCGACCTGCGGCTGGTGCCGCCCGCGCTCGCCGTCTGGGCGACGGCCGCGTCGGCACTGGGCGCGCCACCGGAATGGACGGCCGGGACCGCCCTCGCCTGTCTGATCGGTGGGGCTGTTCTGCTGCGTCTCGCCGGGGCGCGCTCCCGGCCGGGCGGAATCACCGCCGGTGCCGCCGCCCGGCCCGCATGGCGACGGGCGTCGGCCGGAGCGCTGCTCCTGTGTGTCGCCGGAGCGGCCGCCTCCGCGGGGCTGCACGGGGCGGACGTACGCCGCGGACCGGTTCCCGGGCTGGCCCGCGCGTACGCCACCGTGACCGCGGAGGTGGAGCTCACAGGGGATCCCTGGGCCGCCTGGCCACGCGTGCGGGGCGACCGCGCCACCTCGGCTGCCGTGCTGGTGCGCGGCGAGGTGCGGCGGGTGGAGCGGGGCGACGGGACGGAGATGACGACACGTTCGCCGGTGCTGGTCGTCGTGGACGATGGCCTGCCGGCACCCGGGGGTGGCGGCCGGGCGCGCTGGCTCGGGCTGCTGCCCTCGACGCGGCTGCGGGTGAGCGGACGGTTGGCGCCGGCCACGGCCGGCGGGGACCGAGTCGCGGCCGTGCTTCGGGTACGGGAGCGCCCCGCACCGGTGGTGGTGGGGGAGCCGAACGGGCCGCAGCGGCTGGCCGGGCGGTTACGGGCCGGGCTGCGAGAGGCGACCGAGGGGCTGCCCGAGGACGCGCGGGCACTGCTGCCCGGTCTGGTCGTCGGGGACACCTCACGGATCACCCCGGACCTGGACGAGGCGTTCGAGGCGACCGACCTCACGCACACCCTCGCGGTGTCGGGCAGCAACCTCACCATCCTGCTCGCCCTGCTCATCGGACCGCCGGGACTGGCCCAGCAGACCGAGCGCCGGGGGCTGGCCCCACGCCTCGGGCTGTCGCTGCGGGCGACCGCACTGTTCGCGTCGGCGCTCACGCTGGCCTTCGTCGTCGTGTGCCGGCCGGACCCCAGCGTGCTGCGGGCCGCGGCCTGCGGAGCGGTCGCCCTGCTCGCCCTGGCCACCGGCCGCCGCAGGTCGCTGGTGCCGGCCCTGGCGACGGCGGTGCTGCTGCTGGTGCTGTACGACCCGTGGCTGGCCCGCAGTTACGGCTTCCTGCTGTCGGTGCTGGCCACCGGTTCGCTGCTGATGCTGGCGCCCGGGTGGAGCGAGGCGCTGCGGCGGCGCGGGGTGCCGGAGCGGCTGGCCGAGGGGCTGGCGGCGGCCGCGGCGGCGCAGGCGGTGTGCGGGCCGGTGGTCACGGTGCTGTCGGCGCGGGTGAGTCTGGTGGCGGTGCCCTGCAATCTGCTGGCGGAGATCGCGGTCGCACCGGCCACAGTCCTGGGGTTCGGGGCGCTCGTGGCGGCTCCGGTGGCGATGCCGGTCGCCAGGGCGCTGGCATGGTGCGCGGGCTGGCCGGCCGGGTGGATCGCGGGGATCGCCCGGACCGGGGCCGGGCTGCCGGGTGCCGGGGTGGACTGGCCCGGGAGCTGGGCGGGGGCCCTGCTGCTGGCCGCGGTGACGGTGGTCGTCGTCCTGCTGGGGCGGCGGTTGCTGCGGCATCCGTGGTGGTGCGGGGCGCTGGGGGTGCTCCTGGTGCTGCTGGTGGTACGGCCGGCGCCGCTGACCCGGGTGGTCACGGGTTGGCCACCGCCCGGCTGGCGGCTGGCGATGTGCGACGTCGGGCAGGGCGACGCGACCGTGCTCGCGGCGGGCGCGGGCACGGGCGTGGTGGTGGACGCCGGGCCCGATCCGGCGCTGGTCGACCACTGCCTGCGGGAGCTCGGCATCACCCGGATCCCGCTTGTCGTCCTCACCCACTTCCACGCCGACCACGTCGCGGGGCTGCCCGGGGTGCTGCGCGGGCGTGAGGTGGCGCAGATCGAGACGACCGGGTTCGAGGAGCCCGCGGACCAGGCCGAGTTCGTCAGAAGGGAGGCCGCCGAGCACCGGGTCCCCGTCACGCGGGCGGTCGCCGGGGAGCGGCGCAGGACCGGGCCGCTGGAGTGGCAGGTGCTGTGGCCGCCCCCGGAGCCGGCGCCGGAGCCGGACGGACCGAACGACGCCAGTGTCGCCCTGCTGGTCCGTTCGGCCGGACTGCGGATGCTGCTGCTCGGGGACCTCGAACCCCCGGCCCAGCAGGAGCTGCTGAGATCTCCGGCCGCTGCCGGGCTGGGCCGGGTGGACGTGCTGAAGGTGGCCCATCACGGGTCCGCGTACCAGGATCCGCAGTTGCTGCGGCTGGTGGCGCCCCGGGTCGCGCTCGTCTCGTGCGGGGTGGACAACCCCTATGGGCATCCGGCACCGGGCACGGTGGCCGCGCTGCGGGCCGTCGGGGCGGTGGTGCTGCGCACCGACCGGGACGGGGCGCTCGCCGTGACCGGCGGCCGCATGGGCGGGGAGGCGGGGGAACTGCGTGTGACGAGAGACTGAGGGCATGAACTCGGTGAACTCCGCACAGATCGACGCCTACCTCCGTCGGCTGGGGGTCGCCCGCCCCGCCCGGCCCACCGCCGACGCCTTGCGCGAGCTGCATCTGCGGCACCTGCGGACGGTGCCCTTCGAGAACCTTTCGGTCCACCTCGGCGAGGAGGTGGCGCTGGCGGAGGAGCGGCTGCTGGAGAAGGTGGTGGGCGCGGGCCGGGGCGGGTTCTGCTACGAACTCAACGGCGCTTTCTCGGTGCTGCTGGCCGCGCTCGGTTTCGGGGTGACGCCGCTCGCGGGGCGGGTGTACGGAGCGGAGGGGAGGCTGGGGATCCCGTACGACCATCTCGCGCTGCGGGTGCGGACGGTGGACGGCGGCGAGTGGCTCGCCGACGTGGGGTTCGGGGCACACAGCCACTACCCGCTGGCGTTCGCCGAGCGCGGTGAGCAGGCCGATCCCGGCGGGACCTTCCGGATCACGGAGGCGGGGCCGGACGGAGCGGGGGCCGGGGGGAGCGGTGAGGACCGTGTGGGCGCCGGGGACCTGGACGTGCTGCGCGACGGGCGGCCGCAGTACCGGCTGGAGGTCCGGCCGCGGGTGCTCGGGGACTTCACGGCCGGGGCGTGGTGGCACAGCACCTCGCCGTCGTCGCACTTCACGCAGTCGCTGGTCTGTTCCCGGATCACGGCGGACGGCGGGCGGATCACGCTCAGCGGGCGGACGTTGACGGAGACGGCAGCTGACGGGACCCGGCACGTACGGGAGTTGGAGCGCGACGACGAGGTGCTCGGGGTCTACCGCGAGCGGTTCGGGATCGAGCTGGACCGTGTGCCGACGGTGCGAAATCCCGGGAAAGCCAAGCGGAACGGCTAATTCGGGTGCCGTGGGAGAACACGTTTCTACCGGTGCGTAGCGTGCCTATGTGCGTAGTTACGGCGCAAGTGCCGGATTCCCGCGATGGGGGATCGTGTTGCCCCGAAAGCCGCATCAGTGATCGAATGTTTCTTCGGCAGCGGATGGTGGCGAGGCGTACAGGGGTGGCGAGCATGTTCGGCCGCTTGATGGTCAACCGAACGAACCGGACGGAACGGACGAGCCCCCTCGCGGCGGTGCGGACTCCGCCGGATGCCGGGGTACTGAGCTGCCGGGTGCTCGACCCGGTCAACGAGCCCGTGACGAACGCCGAGTTCGCGGTCAGCGACACCACGGGGCGCACGGTGGTCAGCGGAGGCACCGACCCCTACGGGTCGTTCCTGACGACGGTGCCGGCCGGCGAGTACCGGTTGGCGGTGTCCGCCGAGGGCTTCGCGCCCTACCGGGCCACGGCGCGGGTGGGCGAGAACAGCCTCGCCTCGCTCGGTGACGTGACCCTCCAGGTCGCCCAGCCGCCGGACCTGCCCGCGCCGGGGGACTGGGAGATCGAGCGCACGCATTCCTCGATCGGCTTCACCGCCCGGCACATCGGTCTGGCCCGGATCCACGGACGGTTCAACTCGTTCGCGGGCGCGGTACGGATCGCCGAGCAGATGGAGCGGTCCGCCATGCACGTCGTCATCGACGCCGCGACCATCGACACGGGCGTCCGGATGCGCGACGACCATCTGCGGTCGGCCGACTTCCTGGACGTGCAGCGGTTTCCGACGCTGGAGTTCTACAGCGAACGGTTCGTGCACAAGGGCGGCACCAGGTGGGCCGTCACCGGGGCGCTGTCCCTGCACGGCGTCACGCGCACCGTCACCCTGGACACGGAGTACCTCGGACTCGGCAACGGCATGGAGGGCGAGGTGCGCGCCGCCTGCCGGGCCAGCACCGAACTCCACCGCGACGACTTCACCGTGAGCTGGCAGACCATGCTGGCGCGCGGGATCGCGGTGGTCGGGCCCAGCATCCGCGTCGACCTGGACGTGCAGATCGTCCCGAAGGGCTGAGTCGCACGCTCCGGCCCGGACCGGCCGGCGCCGGCTCGTTCCGGTGTCCGGCGGTCTCCGGCGGTCTCCGGCGGCGCACGGTGCTGCCTGGCGGGGCCCGGCGGTGTCCGGTGCTGCCCAGGTGGTGCCCGAGAATGGGGCCGTGAGCGATGTGAGGCATGTGCTGGTGCTGCCCGACCGGGACGCGGCCGAGGAGGCCTCCGAGGCCCTCGGGACGAGGTTCGGTGTCGACGAGGAGCCCCGGCTGGTCCGGGACGCCCTGGCCGGGGAGGACGACGCCGAGGACGCGCAGTGGCTGCTGCTGCTCAGGGACGAGCAGGGGCGGCTGGACCCGGCGGAGCTGGACGAGTTCGCGGGGGAGTGGGACGGCTGGCGCGAGGAGCCGTGAGCGCGGCGCGGTCGCGTGGCCGCCGGAGCGCGGCCGGCCCTGTTGTCAGTGGGCCGTGGGATGCTTGGCGCGATGGCCAAGAAGACTGCTGATGACGATCCGCTCGCCCCGGTGACCCTGGCCGTGGGGCAGGAGGAGCTGCTGCTCGACCGCGCCGTGCAGCAGGTGGTGGCCGCTGCACGGGCCGCCGACGCCGACACGGACGTGCGGGACCTGAACCCCGACCAGTTGCAGCCCGGCACGCTCGCCGAGCTGACCAGCCCGTCGCTCTTCGCGGAGCGCAAGGTGGTGGTCGTGCGCAACGCGCAGGACCTGTCCGCCGACACGGTCAAGGACGTGAAGGCCTACCTCGGATCACCCGCCGAGGAGATCACCCTCGTGCTGCTGCACGCGGGCGGCGTCAAGGGCAAGGCGCTGCTGGACGCGGCGCGCAAGGCGGGGGCACGGGAGGTCGCCTGCCCGAAGATGACGAAACCGGCGGACCGGCTCGCGTTCGTGAAGAGCGAGTTCCGGGCGCTCGGGCGGTCCGCCACGCCCGAGGCCTGCCAGGCGCTCGTCGACGCCATCGGCAGTGATCTGCGGGAGCTGGCGTCGGCCGTGACCCAGCTCGCCGCGGACGTCGAGGGCACCGTCGACGACGCCGTCGTCGGGCGGTACTACACCGGGCGGGCCGAGGCGTCGAGCTTCACCGTGGCCGACCGGGCCGTGGAGGGGCGTACCGCGGAGGCGCTGGAGGCGCTGCGCTGGTCGCTGGCGACCGGGGTCGCCCCGGTGCTGATCACGAGCGCGCTCGCGCAGGGCGTGCGGGCGATCGGGAAGCTCGCCGGGGCGCGGGGCGGGCAGCGGCCCGCCGATCTGGCGCGCGAGCTCGGGATGCCGCCGTGGAAGATCGACCGGGTACGGCAGCAGATGCGGGGATGGACGCCGGACGGGGTCGCGGTGGCGCTGCGGGCCGTCGCCGAGGCGGACGCGGGCGTGAAGGGCGGCGGGGACGATCCCGAGTACGCCCTGGAGAAGGCCGTGGTGACGATCGCGCGGGCGGCGCGGTCGCGCGGTCGCGGGTAACGGCCATACCGGAAGACGTGCACCGGAAGACGTGCACCGGAAGAGGCGTGCCGAAAGCGGCATGCCGAAAGGCCCCGGCGTCCGCCCTGGGGAAGGGCGAGGAGCCGGGGCCTTCGGTTCACGCTGTCGATCGACGCCCGCGTGGCGAACGCAGGCCGCGCGTCGATCCTCGGGTGCCGGTCGGGGGCGGATGAGAGAGGGCCCGCCCGGGTCCTTCCGGCGTCACATCAGATGTCAGCCCTTGAGGGCAGCGACCTTGGAAGCAAGCGCCGACTTCTTGTTGGCGGCCTGGTTCTTGTGGATGACGCCCTTCGAGACGGCCTTGTCGAGCGCACGCGCGGCAGCGCGCTGCAGCTCGGTGGCCTTCTCGACGTCACCCGCGGCAGCAGCCTCACGAGCCTTGCGGACCGCGGTCTTCAGGGAGGACTTGACGGCCTTGTTGCGCAGCCGAGCCTTCTCGTTGGTCTTGATCCGCTTGATCTGGGACTTGATGTTCGCCACGAAAGAGCCTTTTCAGGTTCTGGCACGGATCCGTGAAGGCGCCGCGCCGATGATTTCTTGAAGTCGTGCCTCGCGCTGAGAGGGCATGAGACACAGCTCGCCACGTTACCAGCGAGCCGGACAATGGCCCAAACCGGTCCCCGGTCCCCCGTCATGGGACCATGGAGACTACGTATCGATCCGACCCGAGGCATAAGGCGCCTCAAGAGACAGGACCCTGCGTGCCCGCGACCCCTAACAATGTGCCCGAGCCGAGCCGTACCGACCCGGCTCTGATCCGCAATTTCTGCATCATCGCGCACATCGACCACGGCAAGTCCACGCTCGCCGACCGGATGCTCCAGCTGACCGGTGTGGTCGAGCAGCGGCAGATGCGTGCTCAGTACCTCGACAGGATGGACATCGAGCGCGAGCGCGGCATCACGATCAAGTCCCAGGCGGTGCGTCTGCCCTGGGCCCCGACCGAGGGCCCGGACCAGGGCAGCACGCACATCCTCAACATGATCGACACCCCGGGGCACGTCGACTTCACCTACGAGGTCTCGCGGTCGCTGGCGGCCTGCGAGGGGACCATCCTCCTCGTCGACGCCGCCCAGGGCATCGAGGCGCAGACCCTCGCCAACCTCTACCTGGCGATGGAGAACGACCTCACGATCATCCCCGTGCTCAACAAGATCGACCTGCCGGCCGCGCAGCCGGAGAAGTTCGCCGAGGAACTGGCGAACCTGGTCGGCTGCGAGCCGGACGACGTGCTGCGGGTCTCCGCCAAGACCGGTGTGGGCGTCGACGCGCTGCTCAACAAGGTCGTCGAGGAGATCCCGGCGCCGGTCGGCGTCGCCGACGCGCCCGCCCGCGCCATGATCTTCGACTCGGTGTACGACTCCTACCGCGGCGTCGTGACGTACGTCCGTGTCATCGACGGCCAGCTCAACAAGCGTGAGCGGATCAAGATGATGTCGACCGGCGCCACCCACGAACTGCTGGAGATCGGCACCAACTCGCCGGAGATGCTGTCCGCCGACGGCCTCGGCGTCGGCGAGGTGGGTTACCTGATCACGGGAGTGAAGGACGTCCGGCAGTCGAAGGTCGGTGACACCGTCACCAGCCAGGCCAAGGGTGCCACCGAGGCCCTCGGCGGCTACAAGGACCCCAAGCCGATGGTCTTCTCCGGCCTGTATCCGCTGGACGGCTCCGACTACCCCGAGCTGCGCGAGGCCCTGGACAAGCTCCAGCTCAACGACGCCGCGCTCGTCTACGAGCCGGAGACCTCCGCCGCGCTCGGCTTCGGCTTCCGCGTCGGCTTCCTCGGCCTGCTGCACCTGGACGTGATCCGGGAGCGGCTGGAGCGCGAGTTCGGGCTCGACCTCATCGCCACCGCGCCGAACGTGGTCTACCGGGTGGTGATGGAGGACCGGACGGAGTACACGGTCACCAACCCGAGCGAGTTCCCTGAGGGGAAGATCCACGAGGTGTACGAGCCCGTCGTACGGGCCACCATCCTCGCGCCGACCGAGTTCATCGGTTCGATCATGGAGCTGTGCCAGACCCGGCGCGGCACCCTGCTGGGCATGGACTACCTGTCCGAGGACCGGGTCGAGATCCGGTACACGCTGCCCCTCGCGGAGATCGTCTTCGACTTCTTCGACCAGCTGAAGTCGAAGACCCGCGGTTACGCCTCGCTGGACTACGAGCCCACCGGTGAGCAGACCTCCAGCCTGGTCAAGGTCGACATCCTGCTGCACGGCGACAAGGTCGACGCGTTCTCGGCGATCACCCACAAGGACGCCGCCTACGCGTACGGCGTGCGGCTCGTCGCCAAGCTGCGCGAGCTCATTCCGCGCCAAGCCTTCGAGGTGCCCATCCAGGCGGCCATCGGCTCCCGGGTGATCGCCCGCGAGACCATCCGCGCCATCCGCAAGGACGTCCTCGCCAAGTGCTACGGCGGCGACATCTCCCGCAAGCGCAAGCTGCTGGAGAAGCAGAAGGAAGGCAAGAAGCGGATGAAGATGGTGGGTTCCGTGGAGGTTCCCCAGGAGGCCTTCATCGCGGTGCTCTCCAGCGACGACAGCGCGGGATCGGCCAAGAGCAAGAAGTAACCGCGGGTAATGGTCGGTCGCGCCGCCGCCGACCGGAGGGCCGAACCATGCCAGCGATCGGTCAGTGGCAGCTGCGCGCCGCGTTCGCCGTGCGGCTGTCGGAGATGTACG